>JAKDIE010000073.1 GCA_030450655.1 Ruaniaceae bacterium | reverse complement strand
AGTGGTCGCGATGGACCTTCTCAGTGCTCTCGACGACGATCAACGCCAGGTGGCAACCCACCTGGAGGGGCCGCTGTGCGTCCTCGCGGGCGCGGGCACGGGCAAGACCCGCGCGATCACGTACCGCATCGCAAACGGCGTCCAGGAGGGAGCCTTCAGGCCGAACGAGATGCTCGCCGTGACGTTCACCTCGCGCGCTGCGGGGGAGATGCGCTCGCGGCTGCGCGATCTGGGGATCAGTGGCGTCCAGGCCCGCACCTTCCACGCCGCGTCTTTGCGGCAGCTCTCGTACTTCTGGCCGCAGGCGATCGGCGGCGCCCTGCCGCGCCTGCAGGAGTCGAAGATCCCTCTGGTGGCACAGGCAGCCAACACCCTCGGCATGCGCCCGGATCGCCTAGCGGTGCGCGATCTCGCCTCCGAGGTGGAGTGGGCGAAGGTCTCGATGATCACCGCGGATGATTACCAGCGGCGCGCGATCGCAGCCGGCAGGCAGACCCCAGGAGGAATGGACCTGCCCGATGTCTCGGCCGTCATCCGCGCGTACGAGGAGACGAAGACCGAGCAGGGCGTCATCGATTTTGAGGACGTGCTCCTGCTGATGGTGGGTCTGCTCTCGGAGAGGGACGATATCGCCGCGGTGGTGCGCCGCCAGTACCGCCACTTCGTGGTGGACGAGTATCAGGACGTGAACGCCCTGCAGCAGCGGCTTCTCGATCTGTGGGTGGGGAACCGCGATTCGGTGTGCGTGGTGGGGGACGTCTCGCAGACCATCTACTCCTTCACCGGCGCCACCCCCCGCTACCTCACCTCCTTCACGGAGCGGTACCCGGCGGCGCCCGAGGTGCGCCTGGTGCGGGATTACCGTTCCACGCCGCAGGTGGTCTCCCTCGCGAATCGCGTTCTCACCACACGCTCGGGGCGTATGGCGCGGGGCGCTGTTGAACTCGTGGCCCAGCGCCCGTCGTCGGTGCCCGTGAGGTTCCAGGTGTGCGACGACGACGTCGCGGAAGCCGAGCACGTCGCCTCACGAATCCGGACCCTCACCGAGCAGGGCGTGGCACTGTCCGAGATCGCGATCCTCTATCGCACGAACTCACAGTCCGAAGTGTTTGAGGACGTGCTTGCCCGCGCCCAGATCGGCTACCAAGTGCGTGGTGGTGCGCGGTACTTCTCCCGCCCCGAGGTGAAAGCCGCGATCGTGGCGATCCGCGCAGAGTCGAAGGCCGAGGTCGCGGACGCCATGCCGGATCGCGTGCGCCGTGCCGTCAAGACTGTGGGATGGGAGCCCGAACCGCCCTCGGGCCGAGGGGCCGTGCGGGAGCGGTGGGACTCGCTGAACACGCTCGTGAACCTCGCGGATGATCTCTACGCGCGCCGTGGCGCTGCCATGCAGGATCTCCTCATCGAACTCGCCGATCGCATGGATGCGCAGAATGCGCCCGTGCACGAGGGCGTGACACTTGCCTCGATCCACGCCGCCAAGGGCCTCGAATGGGACGCGGTATTCCTCGTGGGAGCCTCGGACGGCCTCCTTCCGATCTCCATGGCCACCGAGCCCGAGCAGATCGCGGAGGAGCGGCGTCTCCTCTACGTGGGGATCACCCGCGCCCGCGAGCATCTCGAACTTAGCTTCGCCCGCGCGCGCACGGCGGGTGGCCGCGCGAGCCGGGGCCACAGCCGATTCCTCACCGGGATCTGGCCAGCCGACGAACTGCCCGCGAGCACCAAGAAGCGAGCGAAGCTCACGGCAAAGGATGAGCTTGACCCTTCGGATGCCGAACTGTTCGAGGTGCTGCGCGAGTGGCGCGCCGTCCGCGCGAAGGAGGCCTCGAAGCCGGCATACACCGTGCTGCCGGACACCACCCTCGTCGCAATCGCCACGGCTAAGCCCTCCACCGAGCGGCAACTCATCATGTTGCGTGGTATCGGCGCCACGAAACTCGACGCATACGGTGCGGATCTCCTCACCCTCGTGGCCGAGTACATTTCCCGCGGTAAATAGCCTGGACGTCATCCGGCGGGTGGGCTAACGTTGCTAACGATTCTTGGAAGGAGGTGCCACGTGTTCATTCGTAGCTTCGCGTACATCGCGATCGTCCGTGGCACCACTGCGCCCACTTCGCGTCCCCGCGTCGCTTCGGGCACCGCCACCTCCGCCTCCCTCACGTAAAGTCCTCGGTCTCCCGGCCGGGGCACCGGCCAGGAGATCTTCCGTGAATCACATAACCACACCGTGTCAGAGCACTAGTCCTGACCTCTGGTTCGCCGAACGCGCATCGGAGTTGGCTCTCGCCCAGGAGTTGTGCGGGACATGCCCATTGCGACGAGAATGCCTCGCGGGTGCGATTGAGCGCGCCGAGCCATGGGGTGTCTGGGGCGGCAGGATCCTGCTCGATGGCGTGATCATCGCCGTCAAGCGCGGTCGCGGTCGCCCTCGGAAAGTGGCGTAAGCGCTCCGCAACCGCATGGCAGGGCGCGTGGTGCGGCGAGAGGCAGGCACCGCTCGTCGCTCACGTGCCAGCCGCCGCTCGCGTGCCCGCTTAACAGTCCCGCGAGCGCGTGCGTGGCGAGGGCCGCAGCTGTCTCGATCTCCATGAGCGAGAGCCGCCGTTGAGGCACTGTGCGGAGTTGGGTCGCCATCACCGGCCATTTCGGATCCGCCCGCGTGCGCGCGAGATGGATGCAGGTGGTGCACGGGGTCGCACCGGGCACCACGCTCGGCCCTACCACCGTTCCCGATTCTTCGATCACGATCGGTAGATACGGGACGTCTGCCGCCAGCAACTCATGGATGCGCAGTGGGTCCGTGACCCACGCATCCGTCAACACCGCCACGCGTCGGCCCACGTCGGTTTGGCCGCCCCCTGAGGATTCGACCCCGATACGCCCAAGGAGCGAGCGTACCCGCTCCGTGATCGGGTGGGAGTCGAGCGCCACCACCATCCCGCGGATCGGCCGGTACGGTTCGTCCTTCACGAAGTGAGCCGTGAACTCAGCCCACCGCTCGCCCTCGATCCCGGCCGCGAGGCGTGCCTGTTCGCGCGCGGAATCGGAGAGACGGGGGACTGCCAGCAAGACCCGCTCCTCCGCCGAGGTGAGATTCGTGAAAATGGTGGACCGGCCGGCGTCGGTCCCGATCTGGACCTCACCGGGTCCCCTCCATAAAACATGCATGAGGTTAGCGTCACAGATTTGGCATAGGGCCCGCTGAGGGACCTTCGGCACACTGTGGATAACTGTCCAGATGTCAGACTATGGCCGTGCTCTCGATCCCCGAAACCCTCAATGCCCAAGCCGATGCGGCCCTTCACAAGAGCGATATGCTCCGAACTCCCGGAAGGTTCCTGGTCACCGGAATGCTCGCCGGGGTGTACATGGGGATCGGCGTGGTGCTGATGGTTAGCACGGCTGGGCCGCTCCTGGCCGCGGGTGACGGACTGGCGAAGCTCGTTTCCGGGCTCGTGTTCGGCGTGGCGCTCACCTTGACCGTGTTCGCCGGCGCGGACCTGGCCACCTCTGGGATGATGACCCTGCCCATCGGCGCGTTCATGGGGGTGATCTCCCACGCGCGCGGGATCGGCACCCTCATCGTCACGGTGGTGCTGAATCTGCTCGGCGCGCTCGCGTTCGCGGGCCTGATCGCGCTTTCGCGGGTTCTTCACTCCAATCCGGCGGCCGAAGAGATGCTGCACGGAATGCTGGAGAGCAAGGCGCACGAGACCCCCGTGGAGCTGCTCATGCGCGGGATCCTCTGCAACCTTCTCGTGTGCCTGGCGATCTGGATGTCCTCACGCGTGGCCTCCGAAGGCGCCAAGATCGCGCTGATCTTCGCCGCGATCTTCGCATTCATCTCCTCCGGCTTCGAGCACGTGATCGCCAACATGACCACCTACGGAATCGGGCTCTTCACCGGCGCGGACTTCGCCACGCTTGAACTGTTCGGTCGCAACATCCTGTGGGTGGGCCTCGGGAACGTGATTGGTGGCGCCATCATCGGCATCGCCTACTGGATAGTGGGCGGTTCCCCCAAAGTTGCCGTGGCAGCGCCCGAGGGTGTCGCAACGAGTCAGTGAGCCTGTGATCGACGGCGCAGGATCGCCACCGGGATCAGGGTGCTCAGAGTGACGAGAGCGGCCGCCCAGTAGATGAGCGAGGGCGGCGTGACGCCCGCGCGCCCGTCGATGATCGCCGATTCGCCGAACGTCTGGATCAGCACGGAGCCGATCGTGGCCCCCACCACCATGGGAATCAACACCATGAAGATGAGCCGCACGCCCTGGTAGGCCCCGCGGGCGTCGTCGGGCAGAAGATTGCGATGCCACGCCACCAGCACGATGTTCATCAGGAATCCAACGCTCTTCAGTGCCCCGAAGACGGCAAGCCACACGAGCGAACTGCTGAAAGCGAAGCCGATGAAACCGATCGCCGAGATGATGTACCCGGCGATCGCCACCGGGAACCCGCGGCCCGCGTCCGTGAGGCGCCCGATCGGGATCGCCAGCAGGAGCAGCACCGGCGCGATCATGGCGGTGATGATGCCGGCATCGGTCTTGGAGATGCCTACCGTGTTGTTCAGGTAGATCACCTCGTACGGCCACGTGATCTGCCAGCCGATCGAGAACGTGCACAGCGCGATGAACACAAGGAAGAGCGCCGAGTTCTCTCGGATCGAGGCCAGGCTGAGGAGGCGGCGCAGATCCGCCCACACGGATTCCACGCGGGCGGGCCGCAGATCGGGTGCGTCCTCGAGCAGGCCGCTGCCCACGAGCCCCATTGCGAGCACGATTCCGCCCAACGCGAGGAAGAACGGGGTGTAACCGAACGAGTCGATCACGAACCCCGAGACGCCCATACCGATCATCGTGGCGAGCACCGGCAACGCTTGGATGACGCCCTCCACTACGCCTCGATTGCCGCGCTTCGTCACGTCCGTGACCCACGCATTGAAGGCGGCGTCGTAGCCCGTCGAGCCGAAGAACGTCATCACCGCATCGAGCAGGATCACGAGGAAGACGGCGATCCCCACGCTCTGCGGGATGGCTGCGGCGGGGAAGATGGCGGTCGAGAGAGCCCACAGCACGTACCCGATGAGGATGAACGGCTTGCGCCGGCCGAGCCGGTCGCTCCACGCACCCACGCCGAGCGTCGTGGCGGTGGCGACGGCCGCCGAGATCGCCGTCATCGCGGCGATTGGCCGGGAATCCGGCGTGATCGTGTCGTACACGAAGGTGGCGAACCACGTGTTTTCGACGTTCCAGGCGATCTGCCCGGAGAGCCCCAGTAGCACGATGATCGTCCAGGTGCGTCCAGGAACCCGCGGGGCTGTCCCTGCATCGGCGAAGCTCATGGGGTTCCTCCAATCGCGGCGAACGCCGCATAGAGCTCGGCGTTCAACTCCAGCATCAGATCTGCATCAGGCTTGACCACCTGCCGGTCGTAGGTGAGCAGCCCGTTGTTCTCCGTCTCCACGTCGCTCACCTGCGTGTACACGCAGCCGCGCAGGCCGTGCGCCACGAGCGGGATGAGTTGCGTGCGGTAGAGATCGGCGAGGGCCTCGTTGAGTGCCGCGGGGTCGCTGTGGAAGGTGTAGCCGTACCTGCCGGTGCCGTCCCAGGAGTGCCCCTCCACCGCGAGATTGTGGCCGCCGAACTCCGAGAGGAAGAACGGCCGCCGATCGCGCTGCGGCGGCCGGATCAGGCGAAGCACGTAGCGGTGGCGGCTGCGGAAATCCCCGCCGCCCTGATCGAACCAGCCGGAGGCAGCATCGATGAGCCGGGTGGGATCGAGCGAACGCAGATACCCCTCGAGACGATCCGTCTCATACTGGCCCCATGCCTCGTTGAACAGCGTCCACATCACCACACACGCGTGCGGATCCAGCAGCCGAACCATCCCGGCGAGATCCACCTCGAAGCGCTCGCGGTTCGCCCGCGAGGAGCGCCCTGCCGCGCTCAGATGCCGCGCTGCGGTGTCCCCGAGTTGGATGTCGAGTGCCTGAATCACGCGCGACTGGTTGATGGTCACGCGGGGCGCGCCGCCGTTGACCACGTCCTGAATCACGAGCATTCCGAGGCGATCCGCGTGATCGTAGAACCGCCGCGATTCCACCTTGATGTGCTTCCGCACGCCGTTAAACCCGAGCTCGCGCATCGCGAGCAGGTCAAAGGCGAGCGCCTCGTCCGCGGGCGGAGTCAGGCCCGTCTCGGGCCAGTAACCCTGATCGAGGGGAGTGTTCACCAGCACCGCCTCGCCGTTCACGAGCACCGCCGTCCGCTCCGAGGGATCCGCCCCAGGAATCGGCCCGATCTCCACGGTGCGCACGCCCGCCCAACTGCTCACCTCGTCCTCGCCCGCGCTCACGCGCAACCGGTACCGGTACGGGTCACTGGGGCTCCAGAGCCGCGGGTTTCTGAGCCCGACGGCGATGGGCTCGCCAGCCTGTCCCGTCACCATCGTGGTGCCGCCCTCGGGCAACTCCACCTCAACAGTGACCTCGGCCGGGCTTTCGGCCTCCACCCACACATCGAAGCCAGTGCGATCTGCGTGCGTGCGAGTGGTGACGCGCGTGATCGCGTCAGCGCGCGGAAGCGGTTCCGCCCACACTGAGCCCCAAATGCCGCTGGTGGCCGTGTACCAGATCCCGCCGGGCGTATCGGACTGCTTCCCGTACATCTGGCCGCCGCCCGGTACGGGATCGCGGACGCCCACCACGATCTCCACCTCCGCCGCGCCCTCCGGGGGCGGTAGCTACACGCCGCCCACCTACAAGCCCAACGTGGAACAGCCCAAGGAGGGCGGTACAGTCGCCGTGACCCCCACCAACCCGGA
>JAKDIE010000072.1 GCA_030450655.1 Ruaniaceae bacterium | reverse complement strand
CAGGCGCTGAAGAAGCAGGCCGAGGCCGCCGAGCTCAGCGGAGCTCTCGACGCGGCCCTCGAGCGCGTCCGTGCGGCGTACGATCCTGCTGACACAGTGATGGGTGTGATCACTTCGGGTGGGAACATCGGCTACATCGCTCCGGGATCCGGCCGCACGCTCGGGTGGGTCTTCGAGAGCCTCGGGCTCACGCCGGCACTCGAGCAGGAGGGATCGGACGATCACCAGGGTGATGACATCTCCCCCGAGGCGATCGCCGCCTCGAACCCCACGTGGATCCTCGTGATGGACCGCGATGCCGTGATGGACGAGCCGGACTACGTTGCCGGAGCGGAGATCGTGGAGAACCCCGCGGGCCCGCTCATGAACACCACCGCCGTGGTGGAGGGCAACATCGTGTACATGCCGGCGGACACGTACACCAACGAGTCGATCCAGACCTACACGGAGTTCCTGAACTCCTTCGCGGACGCCCTCGAAGCGTCCAACTAGAACGTGGTGGGGCGCCCACGGCACTCGGGCGCCCCACCCACTCCTCACGAGAGCCACGCAATGACACATTCGCCCGCCGTTGACGTTCGTCATCGGCCGAAGCTCGTTGATCGATCCCTGCTCATCGGCATCGCCGTTGTGGCAGGGCTCTTGTGTGTTTCGCTGTTCACGGGGGTGTACGACATCTTCGGCGCCGAGGACGGCGGCTGGATGTTCCAGATGACGCGCGTGCCGCGCACCATCGCGCTCGTGCTCGCGGGCGCCGCGATGGCGATGAGTGGCCTCGTGATGCAGCTACTCACGCAGAACCGTTTCGTGGAGCCGACGACGACGGGCACCACAGAGTGGGCCGGCCTCGGCCTGCTGACGGTGACGGTCCTCGTTCCGACCGCCTCGATCTCGCTGAAGATGGCGGTGGCCATCCTCTTCGCCTTCGTGGGCACGATGGTGTTCTTCGCCTTCCTGCGCCGGGTCTCCTTACGCTCCTCCCTCATCGTTCCGATCGTGGGGATCATGCTGGGTGCGGTGGTGGGCTCGATCTCCACCTTCATCGCCCTCACAACGGACACCCTGCAGAACCTTGGCGTGTGGTTCGCCGGCAGCTTCACCACCGTCATCAAGGGCCACTACGAGTACCTGTGGATCGTGGCGATCGTTGCCGTAGCGGTGTTCATTGCCGCGGACCGCTTCACCGTGGCGGGCCTCGGCAAAGAGATCGCCACAACCGTGGGAGTGAATTACAACCAGATCGTGCTCCTCGGCACGGGCCTGGTGGCCATCGCCACCGGAGTCGTGACGGTCGTCGTCGGCGCCCTTCCGTTCCTTGGGCTGATCGTGCCGAACATCGTCTCGATGATGCGCGGGGACGATCTGCGCTCCAATCTGCCCTGGGTGTGCCTGCTGGGCATCGCGATCGTGACGGTCTGCGACCTCGTGGCGCGCACGATCATCATGCCGTTCGAGGTGCCCGTCTCCGTGGTCCTCGGTGTGGTGGGCGCCGCCGTCTTCGTGTTCCTACTTCTGAGGCAGCGCAAGAATGGCTAGCACCACGGCGGTGCATTCGGCGGTGGGGCCGGCTGGGGACGAGCGGCATTCGGGCCCGTTCGGCTCCCGGCGCACCAAGCGCCGCTACACCCTGATCCTCGCGCTCCTCATCGTCCTCGCGGCGGGTTCCGGGATCGGGCTGCTCGCGTGGGGCAACCCGATGCCGTTCGGCACCGAAGGCTTCTGGATCATCGCCAGGGGCCGCGCGAACCTCGTCCTCGTGATGCTCGTGGTGGCATTCGCCCAAGCAATCGCCACCGTGAGCTTCCAGACGGCCGCCAACAACCGCATCATCACGCCCTCGATCATGGGATTCGAGTCCCTCTACCGCGCCATCCAAACCTCGACCGTCTACCTGTTCGGCCTCACGGGCCTCATCGCGATCCAAGGGATCCCCCAGTTCCTCATCCAGGTGGCGCTGATGGTGGCCCTCGCCGTGGCCCTCTACAGTTGGCTACTCTCCGGGAAGTACGGCAACCTCCAGATCATGCTCCTGGTGGGCATCGTGATCGGCGGCGGGCTCGGCTCCGTCTCCACCTTCATGCAGCGCCTGCTGACACCGAGCGAATTCGACGTGCTCGCGGCGCGCATGATGGGCAACCTCGGCAACGCGCGGGACGAGTACCTGCCGGTGGCGATTCCGCTCGTGCTGATCGCGGGAATCCTGCTACTGCTCCGCACGCCCCGGTTGAACGTGCTCGCGCTGGGCCGCGACACCGCCATGAACCTCGGGGTAGATCACCGCCGCGAACTGATCCGGGTGCTCTTCCTCGTCTCGATTCTGATGGCAGTCTCGACGGCGCTCGTGGGCCCGATGACGTTCTTCGGCTTCCTCGTGGCGACCCTGGCCTACCAGTTCGCGGACACCTACGATCACAAGTATATCTTCCCGATCGCCGTGCTCCTCGGTTTCACGGTGCTGGCAGGCGCGTACTTCATCATGCGCCACGTATTCTACGCCTACGGGATCGTCTCGATCATCATCGAGCTGATCGGCGGCAGCGTGTTCCTCATCGTCATTCTCAGAAAGGGCCGCCTGTGATCACGCTCAGCGACGTCACCAAGACCTACTCCAGCGACGTCCAGATCGGGCCCGTCAACCTCCCGATTCCGCCCGGCGGGGTCACCACGCGCGGGGGACCAAACGGCGCCGGGAAGTCCACGCTACTCACGATGATCGGACGCCTGCTCGGCATCGACGCCGGGGTTATCGAGATCGCCGGCCTCGACGTGGCCGCCACCAAGTCCAATGATCTCGCCAAGGTGGTCTCGATCCTGCGGCAGGAGAATAGCTTCATCACGCGGCTCACCGTGCGGCAGCTCGTGGGGTTTGGGCGCTTCCCCCACAGCAAGGGGCGCCTCACCGCCGCAGATGAAGAGGCGATCAGCCAGGCGATCGATTTCCTGGACATGACCGAGCTCGAGGGCCGCTACCTCGATCAGCTCTCAGGTGGCCAACGCCAACGGGCGAACGTGGCCATGGTGCTGGCGCAGGACACCGAGTACGTGCTCCTGGACGAGCCCCTCAACAACCTGGATATGAAGCACTCCGTGCAAATGATGCAGCACCTACGCCGTGGGGGGGGGGGGCGCCGCCCCCTCGCCGGGGGGGCCTTGCACCGCGGCCGCACGATCGTGGTGGTGCTGCATGACATCAACTTCGCGGCGAACTATTCGGATCTGATCTGCGCCGTGAAGGATGGCGCCATCGTGGAGTTTGGTCCGCCCTCGTACATCATGGATCCGGCGCGGCTCTCGGCCATCTTTGGGACCCCGGTCAACGTGTTTCAGTGCCCCAGCGGGCCCTTCGCCGTCTACTTCTAGGCGCTACGGGCGCGAAAGCGTCCCGATCTCCTGGTCGTCCACGCTGTAGACGGTCATCGTATCCGCCGTGAACGTGGCGTGACCGAATGCCGAGAGCCAGTCGTCAACGCCCTCGCAGAACATCATGGTCCCCACGAGCCCGGACGTTTCAATCTCACCTGCTGCGGGCGAGGTCCAGTCGCCTCCGAGGACGTTGCAGCCGTCGTTTCCGCTCAACGTGCCATCCTCAGCGATCTCCAGGAAGGGCGAGTTCTCAGCCTCCTGTGACCAGGTGCCCACGGGGCTGAGATCGGATTCGGTGGAGGAACCGCATGCCGCGGCTCCCAGAAGGGTCACTGCGATCGCTGCCGCGCTAAGCACGCGAGAGACCTTCATCAGGACGCCGCCAGGATCTTCGCCTTCATCTGGGCGTACTCCGCCTCAGAGATAAAGCCCGCATCGAGCAGATCGTGCGCTTTGGCAACTTCCGTTGCCGGTGCCGTGGCGGCAACGGAGCGAATGTAATCATCCGTCGCGTTGCGAGAAGCCGCTACGCGCTCGGATGCGCGAACATTCATGCCCTTGCCACGCGCAATCAGGTACACCAGCGCCGTGAGGAATGGGAGCCAAATGAGGAACAGCAACCAGATGGCCTTTGCCCAGCCACCCAGCGACTTGTCACGAATCAGGTCCTGAATGATCGAGAAGAGCGCCATGAGGTAGGCCACGAACACGAAGATCATGAAGAACCAGAGGAACGTGTTCCACAGTGAGGAAAGAAAATCAGGCACGCGATGGCCCTTTCTAATATGACGGGCACTAATCGCCCAGTTCAGTGGACAGTCTAACGGCTCCGAGCGGGCAACTGTCCGCTCGGAGCCCGTTAGCTCAATGACGTGTCACTTGGCGGCGTGGTAGCCCGCTTCGATGGCCGCGCCAACCTCCTGATCGATGCTCGTCCAGTACTGGAACACGCGCGAGAGCACGGGCTCCTCGACCCCACCAAGGAGCGAACCGATCACGGGCTCGACGATCCGCTGACGCTGCTCCTCGGAGTAGACCTCGCGCACGAGAGTGTGGGCCTGCCCAAAGTCATCATCCTCGGGGTGGAGCGTGTACGCAGCTCGCACCATTTCGCCGTCGGACTCCCATCCGTTGTCCACGGTGATCTGCTCGTCCTGGTACGCCCGGCTGTAGGAGTTCGGGGAGTAGACGGGCGCGGCACCGCTGTGGTGGTACTGCATCTGCCCCTCCTTGTCATAGGAGTTCATGGGCGAGATCGGGGCGTTCACGGGGAGCTGGTTGTAATTCGTCCCCACGCGGTTGCGCTGTGCGTCCGGGTAAGAGAACACGCGGGCCAGCAGCATCTTGTCCGGCGAGACTCCCGTGCCCGGCACCATGTTCGAGGGGCTGAACGCGGCCTGCTCGATCTCGGCGAAGTGGTTCGTGGGGTTCTCGTTCAGGGTGAAGCGGCCCACCTCGCGCAGCGGGTAATCCTTCTTCGACCAGGTCTTGGTCAGATCGAAGGGGTTGAAGCGGTACTTCTTCGCGTCCTCGTACGGCATGATCTGCGCGCTGAGGGTCCAGCTCGGGAACTCGCCGCGCGTGATCGCGTCAAACAGATCGCGGCGGTGCGCATCGGCGTCCTCGCCCGCGAGCTTCGCGGCCTCCTCGTTGGTGATGTTCTCCACGCCCTGGTCCGTGTGGAAGTGGTACATGACCCAGAAGCGCTCGCCCTCGGCGTTCACCCACATGTAGGTGTGCGAGGAGTAGCCGTTCATGTGGCGCCACGACTTTGGCAGGCCGCGGTCACCCATGAGGTACGCCACCTGGTGCGCAGTCTCCGGCACGAGCGTCCAGAAGTCCCACTGCATGTTGTTGGAGCGCAGGCCCGAATCCGGCAGGCGCTTCTGCGAGTGGATGAAATCCGGGAACTTCATCGGGTCACGCAGGAAGAATACCGGCGTGTTGTTTCCCACCATGTCGAAGTTGCCCTCTTCGGTGTAGAAGCGCACGGAGAAGCCGCGCACGTCCCGCCACGTATCGGGCGAACCGAGTTCACCGGCCACCGTGGAGAAGCGCGTGAGAACGCGGCTGGTCCTTCCGGGCTGGAGGAAATCGGCCTTCGTGAAGGCCGAGACGTCCTGGGTGACCACGAACTCGCCGAACGCGCCCGAACCCTTGGCGTGCGGGCTGCGCTCCGGCACACGCTCGCGGTCGAAGCGGGCGAGCTTCTGAACCAGCGCTACATCGTGCAGAAGCAGCGGGCCGTCCGCGCCAACGCTCAACGAATGGGCGTCAGACTCCCTCGGAGCACCGGACTCGGTGGTCGATGGGATAGACGAATCGTGATGTGTCATTGCATCTCCTTTGTGAGTGTTCTCTACAGTTTGTGGGTGTCCAGGCAACTCCGCCCGGACGCCGCTTTGGTTATTCGGCGTGGCTCTCGGCGTCGAAATCGGGGAGTTCAACCACGGGGCAATCGCGCCACAGCCGCTCGAGCGCGTAAAACTCGCGATCCTCCGAATGCTGCACGTGGACCACGATGTCACCGAAGTCGATCAGGACCCACCGTGATTGCTGGAACCCTTCGCGACGCACGGCTTTGACACCCTCGGCGTGCAACGCCTCTTCCACCGCATCGACGATTGCCCTCACATGGCGCTCGTTGCCGCCAGTCGCGATCAGGAACACGTCCGTCAGTGCAAGTTGCTCGGAGACATCAAGCGCGATGATCTCCTCCGCCTTCTTCTCCGAGGATGCCCGTGCCGCTACCACGGCGAGTTCTCTCGCCCGGTCTGTGGCGGTCATCTGATACTCCCTTGTGTCACGGAACTGGCCACTCCTTCGTCAATCTCGCTTGCGGATGCACTATCGGCGATGAGCCAGATCATCCCGCCAAGCACGAACATTGCGAGCACCAGCACCAGGTAACGCAAGAACGTGACTCCCGGGTTCGCATGATCCCGTACGGCCACCTGCTCCACCGTGAGTTCCCGATGGTCCTCCGGTGTGTGGTGATCCTCGATACCCTCGATCAACTCGTCCTCATTGAGCTTGCCGAAGAGGGACGCGCGCTTGGGTAGCCCAGACTCGGCCTCGGGTATCGGCGCGGGCTCGCTCTGCGGCGCAACATCCGCCGGGGCTGGCCCACCGGAGAGAATCGTATCGAAATCGAGCGGCTCATCCGCGACCGGCGGAAGCGGAGGCAGGTTCACGATCGGCTTCTTCTCCTCCACTGCAGCGGGGAAGCTCATCGAGATCGCACCGATCGTTCCCGTCTCAGGATCGATCACGGGAGTCGATCCCGTGGTCTGCGGGGGAAGAATGGGACGCCGACGACGCACCGGATGATCAGCCTCCACCGTGGCGGCCTTGGCCGGCGGTGCTGGCGGGGCGGGTAGCGTGGGCGCGGCGGGTTCTGTGGCCTTGGCGGGCGGTGCTGGCGGGGCGGGCAGCGTGGGCGCAGGCGGCGGCGTATCTGCCGTCACCACGGGA
>JAKDIE010000071.1 GCA_030450655.1 Ruaniaceae bacterium | reverse complement strand
CCAGGTTGCCCCCACTTTACTCCACTTCACCCCACCGTCAAGCTCAATCACGAACATTCGACATCAAGGAAGACTGGTATTTCAACGGAAATTTGGGTGGAGGGATTTTCGCCAAACTTTCCCGAATTTGGGCAAGAAAAACGCCGCGCACGAGGCGCGGCGTCGCGATCAGACGATGGCTACTGTTCTCGGTTGTCCCAGCGCTCGTTTTGGCGTTCCATGAATGAGGACGTCGAGGATGGGTTCGAAGGCGCCGAGGGCTTCTTCTTCACTGACGAGGTTCCATTTCGCCGCGACATGGCATAGAGCGCGCCCGCAAGCATCGCAATAAAGCCGAGGACTCCCAGCCAAATCTGGGAAATGGCCACTCCCGCGACAAGGACGCACAGGCCAACGATGCCGATGCCGATCCCGACGGACAGCCGCCTGAGATCGATCGTGGAAGGCGAATCAAGGGAGCGCGCGAGTTTCGGATCGGCGTCGCGCAACTGCGACTCCATCTGAGCGAGAACACGCTGCTCGTACTCTGACAGTGGCATCCGAACCTCCTCACACCAAGCTAGTTATCCAAGGATAGGCGCCCAAGCCACTGTGTGCCAAAGCTAGGCCCGCTTCCACGTCACTCGGGAGGATTCTCGACCAGAGATCCCGGCCTGATCGAGGACCTCCCGAACTTCTCGGCGACTGCGTCCATCGCAATTTCCGCCTGGTGGCGCGCTGGCGTTCCCAGCAGCATGTCCTGAAAGCCCGTTGCGTCCGCCCGCACGAGGCCCTCGGCACGCACGCCGATCAGGCGCACGCCGCCATCCGGAATGGCAACCACATCAAGAAGAGTTCGCGCCGTATCTCCGATCTCGGCCCCCGTCTGGGTGGGAACAACAACCCGGGAACGGGTGATCGTTCGAAAATCACTAAACCGGACCTTGATTGATATTCGCGTGGTCTCGTAGCCCTCACGCCGCAGGCGTGCGGCGCACTCATGGGATTGCGCCAGGACCACCCTGTTGAGTTCGGTGCGGACAGCGATGTCCTGCCGGAACGTGGTCTCGGTGCCTACGGACTTGTCCGCACGATCCACCGTCACCTCGCGCACGTCTCGTCCCCACGCGAGATCGTGGAGGCGATGGGCGAGTGCGGGCCCGATCCAGCGTGACAGCACGTCACGAGGCGTGTGAGCCAGTTGCTGCACCGTACGGACGCCTTTCGCCTCGAGAACCCCACGGGTCACCTCACCCACCCCCCACATCGCACCCACATCCAACTGGTGCAGGAAGGCGATCGTCTGATCGCGCGAGACCACGAGCAGCCCATCAGGCTTCGCATACGTGGTCGCGAGCTTCGCCACGTGCTTCGTGCTCGCCACCCCCACTGACGCCGGCACACCCACGTCCTGGCGAATCTGCGAGCGCAGGCGCGCGGCGATGTGGGCGGGCGAGCCAAGCCGGCGCTGCGCACCACTGACATCGAGAAAGGCTTCATCGATCGAGAGCACTTCGACTCGCTCCGTGATCGAGCGGACGATCGTCATGATCTCCTCGGAGACCTCGCGATAGCGGTGGTGGCGCCCAGGAAGCACAACTGCAGTGGGGCACAGGCGCCGGGCACGTCCGATTGGCATTGCCGCATGGACGCCGCAGGCTCGCGCATCATAGGTGGCAGAGGTGACCACGCCGCGCTCTCCCCCGCCCACGATCAACGGCCTTCCGGAAAGCGAGGGATCATCGAGGATCTCAACGGAGGCGAAGAATGAGTCCATATCGACGTGCAGGATCGTGCACCCGGAGTCATCGTTCCCCCAGGTGCGGCGATGAGTGGTGGGCGCCATGCGGGACACCCCTCAAGGTTAGCCTTGAGGCATGACATCGTGGCCCACCACTGAGATTCCCACGAGCGACGCGGTCGTCTCAATTCGCGTGGTCGCTCCCCGCCAGGCGATCCTCATGATCGACGGAATGGAATCGTCCTTCCACGACCTCGACGATCCCACCCATCTCGACTTCGAGTACATGCAGCACATGACCGCGATCCTTGATTCATTCTGGGGAGAGGAACGTGCCGTGCGGGCGCTCCATCTGGGTGGCGCGGGCTGCTCGCTCGCAACGGCGTGGAACGCCATGCGCCCCGGCTCGAATCAGATGGCGATTGAGAGGGATGCCGAACTGACGCGCCTGGTGCGGGAATGGTTCGATCTCCCTCGCGCCCCGCGGCTACGGATCAGGCATGCCGATGCACGCCAAGCGGTGGAGGGTTTCCCAAGTGGGCGATGGGACGTCGTCGTCCGCGATGTGTTTGTGCACTCCGAGGTCCCCGCGCATCTGAGTGATCCTGGGACTGCCGCCGCGGTCCATCGCGTCCTCGTGGAGGGTGGGCTCTATCTCGTGAATCTGACGGACGGGCCCGCGCTGGCGGAGTCTGGGCGGGAACGTGCGATCCTGCGCGGCGCGTTCGAGCATGTGCGCCTGGTGATCGATCCAGCGATCAGACGGGGCAGGAGGTTTGGAAACGCCGTGCTCGCGGCGAGCGATCACCCGTTCGACGACGTGGATCTCGGCAAGCGCTTACGCCGGCTTCCGATCCCGGTCTCCGTCGCAACGCTCTAATCGAGTGGGTTGTCGCCAAGATCCGCGAGGAAGGCCTCTGCGGCCGCGCCAATCTCATCGGCGGTGGGCAGGCGTTCCTCGGTCCCGTCTGTCAGGTGTGGTTGTGCCTGCGCGAATGAGTCGTACTGCCGCTCCAACGCTGCCACGATGGCCTTAACCTCGTCTTGGTCCTCGATCTGTGCGGCGATCTCGCGAATCAGTTCCGCGGAGGCAGCCTCCAACTCGCCCACTGGAAGAGCGAGGCCACTGAGCTGCGCGATCTTGCGCACGGCGGCGGCTGCGGCGGGAGCGTACGGCGAACCTGCGAGGTAGTGCGGAACGCCTGCGGCGACCCCGGCGGCCTTGTGGCCACGCTCCCCCAATGTCATCTCCAGCAGGCCGGAAACGTGACCGGGGATCTGGACCTTGCCGAAGAGTTCGGGCTGTGCGCCGATCATCTCAAGGTCCGTGGCGTGGAGGGAAAGGTGCGCGGGCCTAGTGTGGGGCAACCCCATCGGAATGCCCTGAACGGACAGAGTGGTCGTCACTCCGTAGCGTTCCACCATCGAGACGAGTTCGTCCACGAACGAATGCCACTTCAAATCGGGCTCTTGGCCGTGGAGGAGTAGGAGCGGGCGCCCCTCGTCGTCGGAGAGGAGATCCAACGCAATCGTGGGCTGGGAGTACTCCGTATAGCGCCACTTATCGAAGAGCATCTGGGGCCGATGCTGGCGGAAGTCAACGAGTGAGTCCACGTCAAACGTGGCCACCCGCTCGTGCTGAAGCGAATCCAAGAGGTGATCGGACACGATCGCGGCGACGCGGCCCGCATCCATCGGCGAATGTAGCGCATTGATCAGAACGGGAACCTGTAGTCCCTCCGCTGCGCGGGTCGTCTCATACATTCCTCCTCCTTCCACGTTCACTGCAACACATTCGGCTTCCCACACATTCCCACGCACTTCCACTAGCGTGCATGCCCCTTTGTGTCGGATAATGGGTAGTTGCTGTTTTCGCCAATCGAAGGGTGATGGGTGGCTAACGAGCGGGTCTCTCGGGAAATCGCCGCCGAACAAGAGGTCGTCGACCGGATCTATGCCCGGCTCGACCTCCTTCGGAACAATTATCGAAGTGCCCTTGCGGGCGTGCGCCGCGAAGGTCCGTCCGGTTCGCCTCAGAACCGCTCCGAACGCGATGCGTTCGCGAGCCATTACGAGGACATGATCGCGCGCCTCGATCTGGTGGAGAATCGTCTCGTTTTTGGGCGCCTCGACCTCGAAGGAGGAAAGCGCCTTTATGTGGGCCGCATCGGGATTCTCGACGAGAACCACGATCAGCTCCTCGTGGACTGGCGCGCGCCGCTCGCCCGGCCCTTCTACCAGGCAACCGCCGCGCACCCAGGGGACGTGGTGCGTCGTCGGCATATGACGACGACGGGGCGGACCGTCACCTCCGTGGAGGACGAACTCCTCACCCGGGGAGAAGTTCCCGAAGGCCTCGTGGTGGCGGGTGGCGGCGCGCTGTATGCCGCACTGGCCGCCGATCGCACGGGTCAGATGGGTGACATCGTCGCCACCATTCAGAGCGAGCAGGACGCGATCATCCGTTCCAATGTGGAAGGCATCCTGGTGGTGCAGGGCGGGCCCGGCACCGGGAAGACCGCCGTTGCGCTCCACCGTGCGGCCTACCTCCTATACGCCCACCGCGAGCGCCTCCAGCGCTCGGGCGTTCTTCTCGTTGGTCCCACGCGAGTGTTTCTTGACTACATCGATCAGGTGCTCCCCTCTTTGGGAGAAAGCGATATCGTCGCCACCACGATCGGCGACCTACTTCCGGGCACGCGCGCCAGCCAGCGTGACTCGGAGGAGGTTGCCGCGATCAAGGGCGATCTGAAGATGTCGGACGCGATGGAACGCGCCGTCAAGGCGCTGCAGCGCGTCCCCTCCGCTCCTCGCGAGGTCACGGTCGACGGCGTGCACCTCGTGATCGAACCCGAGGCACTCCGCTCGGCGATGTCTCGCGCGCGCCGCGCGGCCTCCACACACAATGAGGGGCGCACGCCGTTCGTCCTCGCCATGCTCGAAAGCCTCGTTCGCCAGTATGCCGCCGCCTCGGGGCGTGAGGAGCCGGACTCGTACATGTACGAGGACGTGCGATCGAACCGAGAGGTCAGAATCGCGCTCAACTTGGCGTGGATGCCCACCACTCCGCACACGCTCCTAGAACGCATCTATGCACGCCCGGACTTGCTGGAAGCGTTCGCGCCTCATCTCTCGCGCGTCGAGCGCGCGTTGCTCTACCGGGACAAGGGTGCGGAGTGGACGATCTCGGATGTTCCGCTCCTCGATGACCTGGCCGAGCTCCTTGGGCCGCATGAGGAAGCGGAGACCCGGCGCGCCCGCATGGCGGCGCGTGCGGCGCAGCGCGATGCTGTCGATCTCGCGCAACAGGCGATCGACAGCCAGGATCTCGGTGGAGGGATTCTCGATGCCGAGACGCTCGCGGCACGATTCGAGCAGACCGGTCCGCGCCTGACTCTCGCCGAGAAGGCCGCATACGATCGCGCGTGGACCTACGGCCATGTGGTGATCGACGAGGCGCAGGAGCTCTCACCGATGGCATGGCGCAGCCTCCTGCGGCGCTGCCCGCTGAGATCCATGACAGTGGTGGGAGATCTCGCGCAGCGTTCAAGTTCCGAACCTGCCACCTCGTGGCGCGCGGTGATGGGCAAGGCGGGCCGCGAACACGTGCGGCAGGCTGCGCTGACCGTCTCGTACCGCACGCCAGCCACGGTGCTGGATGCCGCGACGAGCGTGCTGATGGCCGGGGCTCCGGGCGACTACATCCCGCTGACGGCGGCGCGAGATATTCCGAACTCCCTCGTGAATACACGGGCGCACTGGCGTGACGTGCTCGTGGATATCGTGCGCAGCGAACTCGGCGGGAAGACGGCCGTGATTGCGCCAAGCGAGCAACTGGCCGGAGTGCGCGATGAACTGAGCCACTTCCTTGGGGACGCAATGGCGTCGCCCGATGGCAAGATGCTCACGGCACCCCTGGTCGTCATCGACGTCAATTCGGCGAAAGGTCTCGAGTTCGATTCGGTAATTCTCGTGGAGCCTGCGCAGATCGCCGCATCCTCCGTGGGCGATATCTACGTGGCCATGACGCGCCCCACGAAGCGGCTCCACGCCGTCTACCAGTACGAGCTCCCCGATGGCTGGCCGACCACATAGTGGCCGCGGATTCGCGTAATGAGCTAACCGTGCGCGACCATAGGAGGCGTGCCAGACGCCCTTCTCCTCGAGAACCCACACCGGGACGCCGATCCGCTACTCGCGCGAGTCGGCCTTGAAATCGCGCGCCATCCGGGCGCCTTGGTTGAGGACGCCCTGATTGAGGCGCTCGACGGTGTTCGCGTGCTCGGCATCCGCTCCGCCACGAAGGTGACGGCCCGCGTCCTCGCGAATGCGCCGCATCTCGAAGCGGTCGGGGCGTTCTGTATTGGGACCACCCAAATCGATCTGCAGGCGGCCGCACGGCGTGGTATCGCCGTATTCAATGCGCCGTACTCGAACACACGCTCCGTGGTAGAGCTCGCCATCGCCGAGATCATCGCCCTGCTTCGCCGTCTCACGGAACGGGATCGCGCACTGCACGCCGGACGATGGGAGAAGTCGGCGTCGGGCGCCCACGAGGTGCGCGGGCGCACCCTTGGCATCGTCGGTTATGGCAACATCGGCGCGCAGCTTTCCGTGCTCGCCGAGGCGCTCGGCATGCGGGTGATCTTCTTCGATATTGCGGACAAGTTGGCGCTCGGCAACGCCCAACGCTGCAGCACGATCTCCGAACTCCTGCGGGAGGCGGACATCGTCTCGTTGCATGTCGACGACCGAGCGGCAAACCGGGGACTGTTCGGAGCTCCCGAGTTCGGCCTGATGAAGCCTGGAGCGATCTTCTTGAATCTCTCCCGGGGGTTCGTGGTGGACAACAACGCTTTGCGTGGCGCGATCCTGGATGGCCACATTTCCGGCGCGGCCCTCGACGTGTTCCCTGAAGAGCCCAACGCGAATGGCGAAGAATTCAGATCCTCCCTGCGCGGTTTGCCCAACGTCATCCTGACCCCCCACATCGGCGGTTCCACTCTCGAAGCGCAGGAGGCGATCGGCGCGTTCGTGGGAGGGAAACTCGCCAACTACGTCTCTAACGCCAACACAGACCTTTCGGTGACGCTGCCGTCACTGACTCTGCCAAGCAACGAGCACGCCATTCAGCGAGTCGCCTATGTC
>JAKDIE010000373.1 GCA_030450655.1 Ruaniaceae bacterium | reverse complement strand
TCAACTACTACACCACGAACACCGTGCGGCCGCTGGATACCAGTGCTCCAACCTCAGGGACATCGGGAGGCCATGGCTCCGGTAACCCCTGGGTTGGGTGTGATGACATCGAGTTCCTGCCGCCAGCAGGGCCGACGACGCAGATGGGGTGGGAGATCAACCCCGATGGCCTACACGAACTGCTGCTGGCCCTCGATCTCGCTGCTCCGGGGCTTCCTCTCATGGTGGCCGAAAACGGCGCCGCGTGCCCGGACGTTCTGGAAGACGGCGCCGTTCACGATCAGGACCGCACCGACTACCTTGCCGCGCACCTCGAGGCGGTAGAGCGTGCGATCGAGGATGGCGCGAACGTGATCGGCTACACGGCATGGTCACTGATGGACAACTTCGAGTGGGCCTTCGGCTACGAGAAGCGCTTCGGCCTTGTCTACGTGGACTACCCGACGGGGGAGCGCACCATCAAGGACTCCGCACGCTGGTACGCGAACCAGATCGCCGCCTACAGGGTTGCGGCGCGGAGCGCCTCGGGCGGCGGCGAAGCCCTTGCACCGGAGGAGTCCGCGTCCGCAGATACGGGCGAGAGGCGTGGCCTGTTCGGCTGGCTTACTCGTCGATGAGACGTTCACGGAAGCGGCCGTGGAGCGAACCCCATGTACCGCTCGATGCAGAGAAGGCACGTGGGGGAGTACGGAGCGCGCGCGGGCCGGGCGGCCACGATTTCCAGGTGCGGTCGATTCCGAACGGGGTGAAGGACTACGTGTGCCCGTGGTGCAACCGCACCATTCCTGCGGGGACCGCGCACATTGTCGCGTGGGCCACGGAAAACCTGTTCGGCGCAGATGCCGCGATCGCCGATCGGCGCCATTGGCACACGGGTTGTTGGGCGGCCGCCGAACGCACCGGGTAGGTGCCCACGTTAGTTCTGAGTGCGAGCCGGCGCGGCCGATGTGTGTGCCAGCGCACAATCCTGTGGGAAGGTAGTGGTATGTCCGAGCTTGCACTTCACTTTGAGACCAGGCCCAGCGAGATCCCCCTCGTGCTGCTTCCGGCGTTCCCCTTCGACGCCCGCATGTGGACCTCCGCAGTGCGCGAACTGAGCACCGATGCGATCCGGGTGGATCCGCCCGGGTTTGGCGATTCCGCTCCAGCGCACGTGATCGCCACCAGGTACGGGAGCGCCTCGGACTCCTCACTTGATCAATACGCAGATTCACTGGTTGCCGCGCTCGATGAGATCAAGGTGGACAAAGTCGTTCTGGCCGGCGCCTCGATGGGAGGTTACGCGGCGATGTGCTTCGCGCAGCGCCACCCGGAGCGAGTAGCGGGTATCGGACTCGTTGGAACGAAGGCGAGTGCGGATCCCGCCGAAGTTGCGGAGGAGCGCATTCGCATGGCGCAGGCCGCCGAGGAGAACCTCGACCACATCGCGGGCGTCCCACTCGTGGTGCTCGCCGAGCGCATGGTCTCTCCCGTCACGCGCCGAGAAGACGAGGAACTTTACGAGAGCATCGAGAACTGGCTCGAGCAGGCGCCGGCTCCTGCGATCGCGTGGGCACAGCGTGCCATGGCCGCGAGGCCGGATCGGTTGGGGGTTCTGAAGCGGCTCAACATTCCCGCATTAGTGGTGCGCGGGTCGGATGACATCATCTGCTCGCGCGAGGAGCACACTGCGATGGCGGAGGCACTCGGTGTGCACCTTCACGAGATCGATCGCGCGGGACACCTTGTTGCAGTCGAAGCCCCGCGCCGAATGGCGCACCTCCTCGACGAGCTCTTGATGCGCGCCACCAGCCACGCGGCGCGCTAGACCTCGGGTGGGGTCCACTCCGGCAGGAGGCGCCGAAGCGCATTCGCGAGGTCGATCGAATCGCCGTCCCGCCCGCCTGCTCCAAGCACCATGGGTGGGGCCATCGGGCGTAGCGTGACGCCGCGCAGGCGGTCCATCACGCTGAGAGGCAACGCTAACCGGTACATTTTGCCGTCCGTGCCCACGCCCATCGAGTGGTCGTTGCGTACGTACCAGCCGGTGATGTCCGACGACGCCGTGCCCCGGCCCCCGTAC
>JAKDIE010000070.1 GCA_030450655.1 Ruaniaceae bacterium | reverse complement strand
GACGCCATTCACCTCTGCGACCACCTCGATCCGGTGCGCCACGGGATGAAACGCCCGCAGCCCGTCACGGATCGCCTCAGGCTCAACCCCGTAAGCGCGCGCGAGCGCGCTGGCCACAATCCCGTTCGAGAGCACGTGCCCGGGCAGATTCGCGTATGTGGTGAAATCGGCGAGTCGC
Organism: Ruaniaceae bacterium; assembly: GCA_030450655.1. GTDB lineage: Bacteria > Actinomycetota > Actinomycetes > Actinomycetales > Actinomycetaceae > KH17. The sequence continues at coordinate 6,730 of JAKDIE010000070.1, read as the reverse complement.
GCAAGCTCCACAGCCGGCGAGGCAAAGGCCCGATCGATGATCATGTCCTCCACACACCCGATGTCGCCGGGTCCAGGGATTCCCACACTGGTGCCAACAGCGCGGGCTCCCGCGACGACGTCGGCCTCTTCCACCATGCGCCTGGTCACGGTGTCGGTGTAGATGCACGCAACCTGGGTGCGCTCATAGACCTTTGCCTTGGCGGCAACATAGTTCGCGAAGCCTTGGTGCCAGTCAAGGTGATCCTCTGCGATGTTGAGGCACACGGAGGCGAGCGGGGAGATCGTGTGCGTGGAGTGGAGTTGGAAACTGGACAGTTCCACCACGAGGGCGTCCACTCCCCCGCGTGCCGCAACCTCGACGATGGGCGTGCCGACGTTGCCCACCGTGGGTGCGTTGATTCCGGCGGCCCGAAGGATCGTGGACGCCATGGTAACTGTGGTGGTCTTGCCATTTGTGCCGGTGACGGCGAGCCACGGGGCGGCGTGTCCCGCAGTGGCGCCCGCGCGCACGCGCCATGCGAGTTCCACCTCACTCCAGACCGCGATTCCGCGCTGGGCGGCGAGTGCGTAGATGGGGGCCGCGCTCGGAATCCCAGGCGAGATGACCACCACATCCGTGTCCGCCAGCACTGCCTCTGCCAGGCGCGTGGGGTCGTCGTCGGCGTGGAGAATCCAGCCCGACCCACGCAGAGAATCGATCGCCCCCTCGCGTGCGTCGAAGCCGCGCACGCGGGCACCGCGGGAGGTCAGGACGTCCATCGCGGCGATTCCCGAGAGCCCCAGGCCCATCACTGCGAACCTCATACCGTCGCCAACCATTCGGCGTAGAACAATGCCACCGCCAACGCAACACACAAGGCGGCGATCAGCCAGAACCGGATCACGATCGTAACCTCACCCCAGCCTTTCAGTTCGAAGTGGTGGTGGAGGGGTGCCATCAGGAACACGCGCTTACCCCCGGAGAGCTTGAAGTAGCCGATCTGGATTACGTCGCTCATCACGATGATCACGAACAGTCCGCCGAGGATAACCGCGAGGAACTCCGTGCGGGTAAGAATCGAGATTCCGGCCAACGCGCCACCGAGCGCCAGTGACCCGGTATCCCCCATGAAGATCTGCGCCGGAGAGGCATTCCACCAGAGGAAGCCCACGCAAGCTCCCGCGAGCGCCGCGCACATGATCGCGAGATCGCGCGGATCTCGCACTTCATAGCAGTTCAGGCCCGGTTCGGCGAGATACTGGCACGACTGGTTCGACTGCCAGAGAGTGATGATGGTGTACCCCGCAAACACGAACATCGAGGCGCCGGTCGCAAGCCCGTCGAGGCCATCGGTGATGTTCACGGCGTTCGACCACGCGGTAATCAAGAAGTTCGCCCAGACGATGAATAGGATCACGCCGAGCAGGAGGCCCCACTGGGCAAGATCGAGGCCCGTATCTCGCACCACTGAGATCTGCGTGGATGCCGGCCGCCGCAGGTTCTCGTTCGGGAACTGGAGCGCCAGCCAGGCCCACGAGATGCCGACGAAGGCTTGCCCAATGATCTTCCCAATTGCGTTCAGCCCAAGGGAGCGCTGGCGGGAGATCTTGATGTAATCGTCGAGGAATCCGATGAGCCCGAGGCCCACGATCAGGTACAGCACGAGCAGACCCGAGGCGTCCGGCATCTTTCCCGTGAGGAGGTTGCCACCCAGGTATCCGAGAGTCGCGGCCAAGATGATGACCACCCCACCCATCGTGGGCGTGCCGCGCTTGGTCAGGTGCGAGGTCGGTCCATCTTGGCGGATGAACTGACCGTAGTTCTGCTTGATGAGGAAACGACGGAAGACGGGTGTCCCCAGGAGGGTGACGACGAGTCCGATCGCGGCGCCGAGGAGAATCGAAATCATGAGGCCCACTCATCCGCGACCTCGTGGAGGCGCGCACCGTTCGAGGATTTGAACAAGATCACGTCGCCCGAGCGTACCTGCTCGGCGAGCGCGGCACGCACGCCGTCAAGATCCTGGTGGACGTGCGTCTCCACCCCCGGCGGCGCGATGGTGGCTGCTGTCTCTCCCAAGAGATGGACGACGTCGATACCCAGTGTGGCGATCTTCTCGCCGATCGCGCGGTGCTCGGATTCGGACGCCTCCCCCAGTTCGAGCATGGGGCCGAGGACCGCGATGGTCCGGCGGTCCCGTCCAAGGCGGGCGAGGACATCGATACCTGCGGACATGGACTGCGGGTTGGCGTTGTACGAGTCATCGATGACGAGGACGCCGTCGGGCCGTTCAACGAGATTCATGCGGTGTGGGCTCAGCGCGGTGCGCCCCGTGAGCCCAGCCGCGATCTGCGTGACCGATATGCCTGCGGTGAGGGCTGCTGCCGCCGCAGCGAGAGCATTCGTGATGTGGTGCGCACCCACAAGTCCGAGTGAGACCCTGGCGGAGCCCGCAGGGGTAATGAGTTCGAAGGACGCACGGTCGGAGTCGTCGAGACTCACATTCTCAGCGCGAATGCCAGATCCTTCTCCGAAGAAGAGCACAGAGCGGGCCAGCGTGGCCATCGCGGCAACGCGCGGATCGGCGGCGTTGAGGACGGCCGTTCCGCCGGGAGCAAGACCGCGGACCAGTTCGGCCTTCGCATCAGCCACCGCCTCGACGTCGCCGAATTTCTCGAGATGTGCGCTTCCCACGGCGAGAACGACTGCAATATCGGGCGCTACGAGAGACGTGAGATAGTCCAGATCGCCCCTCTTGTCCGCCCCCATCTCGAGAACAAGGTAGGGCGTCGAATCCGTCACTCGCAGCGCCGTGACGGGCATTCCCAGTTCGTTGTTGTAGGACTTGGCGGTGACCACGCTCCGCTCTGGGAGGATCCCCTCGAGCAGGTCTTTGGTGGTGGTCTTTCCCATCGAGCCCGTCACGGCGATCACGGTGAGGTGCTCTCGATGTGTGGCCACGTGGTGGGCGGCGAGCACTCCCATCGCCCGCGGGACGTCGTCCACCAGGATCACTGGCCGCGCCTCGATGGGGCGGCTCACGAGTGCCGCCGCGGCGCCCGCATCAAGCGCGGTAGTGACGAACTCGTGCCCATCCACGCGCTCACCGGGTAGTGCGGCGAAGAGACCTCGCTGCGGCGTCTCACGGGAATCGATCACGGTCTCAACCGAGGCCTCGGCATCGGCGCCGAGGAGCTCTCCCCCCACAATGTGGGCGATACGGCTCAGTTTCATTCGTCCTCCCCAATTATCCACGGGAACAGCGGCGCCTCTCCACTGGAGGGCTCCACCCCATAAGTATGGAGGGCAAACTCCGCAATATCGTGGAAGATGGGGGCCGCGATGGTACCGCCGTAGAATCCCGATTGCGGTTTGTAGACGACCACGGCGACCGCGAAGCGCGGATTATCGGCCGGGACCACACCCACAAAGTTCGCAACCGTCTGGGTGAGCGCGCCGCTTGCGTCCGCCGTCTGGGCCGTTCCGGTCTTTCCCGCCACCCGGTAGCCCTCGATCGCGGCCTTGGGTCCGGTGCTGTCCTCGTGGACCACCCCTTCCATCATCGACAGCATGGTTTCGGCGGCCTCCGGAGAGATGACCTGATGCGTCTCGGCGCGCTCTGGAACAGTCGCGGTGCCGTCGGCTGCGATGGTCCGTTCCACGATGTATGGGCTCTGGTACACGCCACCGTTCCCAATCGCGGCAACCATCGCGACGTTCTGAACCAGAGTCACGGCGTAGCCCTGTCCGAACATCGTCGCCATGCGCGTGCGTCCATCCCATTGATCCGACGGATAGAGAATGCCCGCGCTCTCGCCCGCAAGTTCGATCCCTGTGAGAGATCCGAACCCAAAGGAACGAATGTACTCGTACCGCTCGGCGTCGCTCATGTGATTGCCGATCAGCACGGTGCCGACATTGGATGATTCCGCGAGGATTCCCGCCGTCGTCATGATCTGTGTGGGGTGCTCAACGGGGTCCTTGAAGGTCTGTCCATCGATGGTTTGCGGAGTAGATACCTCGAGGGTACTCAGTGGGTCCACGAGACCCTCATTGATAGCGGCCGAGATCGTCACGAGCTTGCCCGTTGAGCCCGGCTCATACGGAGAGCTGACCGAACGGACCGTATTGCGCGCCGCGGCTGGCGTGTCAGTGGGGTTCGCCGGGTCCACCATCCCTGATTCGGCGAGGACCACGAGCCCGCCGGTCGTCAAGTCTTGCACCGCGACGCCTGTCCACTGTGCCCCGTACTTTGCTGTCGTCTCGTCGGCGGCCTGCTGTGCGGCGAACTGGATATCACGGTTGATCGTGAGTTGCACGGTCCCTCCCGGGACCGATTCGACGGTGTCATTCGTTCCGGTGGGAATCACCTGCCCGCCCGCGCCGATCTCGACCGTCTCGGATCCGTCGGTTCCGGTGAGCGCATCGTTAAACCGGTACTCGATGCCCGCGAGTGGCTCGCCGTCCACGCCAACGTACCCAATCAAGTTTCCAGCGGTATTCCCGTTCGGGTACAGGCGATCTGTGACGCGTTCGGGCTCAATGCCAACGATCCCCAGCGCGCGGATTTCCCGCCACACGGAGGGCTCAATGCCCTTCTTGAGATACACCCATGTTGCGTCTCCCACCATCTGCGCACCCAGCTCAGCGGGATCCCGCCCAAGGATCGGTGCGAGGAGATCTGAGGCAGCCGAAGCTCCCGTATCGATCACGGTGCCGTCGTCGTCCTTCAGGATGAATCCGGCAACTTTCTTCTGATTGACGGCGACGTTGTAGCGTACGGTCGACGTGGCGAGAAGTTCACCGTCGATGTCAATGATGTCGCCGCGCGGCGCGGTGATCGTGTACGTGCGGAGCCTGTTCTCGCGCGCCTCGGCGGCGAGCTCGGAACCCTGGACCCCCTGGATGAAGACGAGCCGTGCGGCAATGCCAACAAACACGACCAGGAAGATGATCCCGATCGTGTTACGCCGCTGGCGCATGTGTAAGGCCGAGTTCAATTCCCCTCTTCCGCCGTGCCCAGAATGCTCCCGGTGGCGACCGACAGATATAGCGTCGCCTCTGCGGGAACCATACCGAGCGCAGCGGCCCGATTCTGGAGCTGCGACGGCGAGGCGAGAGACTCGGACTTCTCGGCGAGTTGATCTCCGATCTCCGTGAGCACGGCGAGCTCACTCTTTCCCGCGTGGATCGAGTATGAGGCGACTGCCATCGAGGTGTTGAGGATGAGTGCGGCCACGAGTGCGGCGAGAAGCACGAGGACACAGCCAACAAGGAAGGGAACCACCGAGCGGGAGGTCTCCGGTGCGCGCACCACCTCCAGCCGTGGGCGCGTACGGGGGCGTGGTAGCGGCGCGGCGACGACGGTGCGGGGCAAGGTACTCATCGTGTCCTTCTTTCTGCTGCCCGCAGGCGCACGGACGCAGCACGCGGGTTAAGGGCGATTTCTGCCTCATCGGCGCGCTCTGCACCGCGGGTGAGGAGCGTGAAATCGGGCGTATCAAGGTCCACGGGTAGTCCGTGGGGAGTCTGGGATGTGGTGGCGCGGGCGAGGACCCGCTTCACCACGCGGTCCTCGAGGGACTGGTAGGCCATGACGACGATTCGCCCGCCGGGTGCTAGTACCTCGAGCGCCGCAGGCACCGCACGCTCCAGGATGCGTAGTTCGTCGTTGACGGCCACCCGGATCGCTTGGAACGTGCGCTTGGCGGGATTACCGCCCGTTCGCCGCGCCGGGGCCGGAATGGACGCACGCACGATCTCGGCGAGTTCGCTCGTGCGCGAGAGTGGCTCCAGCTCGCGCTGGCGCACGATGCGTGCGGCGATTGCGGGGGCAAACTTTTCCTCGCCGTAGCGATAGAGAATCTCGCGCAGCTCCGCAGCGGACGCCGTGTTGAGTAGCTCCGCCGCACTGCGACCCGTCGAGGTGTCCATCCGCATGTCAAGCGGCGCATCCGTGGAATAGCTGAACCCGCGTTCGGCCTCATCGAGCTGCATGGAGGAAACCCCGAGATCCATCAGCACGCCGTCGGCATGCTCTGCAGCCTCGGAGATCTGATCGTAGGTCCCGTGAAATGCTCGGAAGCGCTTCCCAAAGGGGCCGAGGCGCTCACCGGCAAGTTCGAGTGCGCGCAGATCGCGGTCAATCCCGACGACGGTCAGGTGCGGGTACGCGCGGAGAAGGGCCTCGCTGTGCCCGCCCATTCCAAGCGTGGCGTCCACGACGATACCGTTGGCGGCGGTGCCGAGTAACTCGGTGCATCGCTGCACGAGCACCGGTACGTGCCTATCGGCTGTCGCCTTCACACCATGCCCTCCTGGTCGTGTGCTGTGGTCGTGTGGTGAATGTCGAGAGGCCCTTCCCTCCCAACCAGGACTCCCTCCGTGGTCTGTCACCGGGGAAGTGCGACAGAACAAGGGGAGAGACCTCGCTGGCGGGCGGGCTCAGAAGATACCGGGAATCACCTCCTCGGCGGTCGACGCGTAGTCGTCTTCTTGCGCGGCGAGGTACTCATGCCATGCGGTGGCGTCCCAGATCTCCACGCGCGATCCGGCGCCAATCACGGCCACATCCCGATCCAGCCCTGCGTAGGTACGTAGCGCAGCGGGGACGGTGACGCGACCTTGCTTGTCCGGCACCTCGTCGTTGGCGCCGGAGAGGAATACGCGTAGATAGTCGCGCGATTGCTTATTGGTCACGGGTGCGGCGCGGAGCTGATCATGGAGGGCCTTGAACTCGTCCATGGGA
>JAKDIE010000372.1 GCA_030450655.1 Ruaniaceae bacterium | reverse complement strand
TCGCCGAGCAGGCGCGATACGGCGACGGCTGGGTGAAGATCATCGCCGATTGGATCGATCGCGACCGCGGCGTTCTCAGCCCGCTCTGGCCGGATGACGCGCTCGTGGATGCGGTGGCCGCGGCGCACGAGAACGGGGCCCGAGTGGCGGCTCACACCTTCTCCCGCGAGGCGGTTGACGGGCTACTCGCGGCGGGAGTCGACTGCGTCGAGCACGGCACCGGGATGGACGCCGATCACATCGCCGAGGCCGCACGCAGGGGCATCGCGGTGACACCCACCATGATCCAGATCGACAGGTTCGAAGAGTTCGCCAAACGTGGTGACGAGCGGTTCCCTGAGTACGCGGCCCAGATGCGCGGGATGTACGAGCGGCGCGAGGAGCAGTTTCACGCGTTCGTGGCGGCGGGCCTCACGATCCTGCCCGGCTCGGACGCCGGGGGAGAGTTGCCCCACGGCCTGGCACCGCGCGAGCTTGCCCGCTGGGTGGAGATCGGGCTCGATCCCGCCGACGCGCTGTACCGAGGCACGGTGGCAGCCCGCGAGTACCTCGCCGCGAACCCACATCGCCCAGCACGGAACGGCGCCTCCGCTCGTCATTCTGCACGCAGCGTAGCGGAGTCGCAGGATGGGAGGGTGGCGATCGGGTGGCTGCGCGACGGGGACCCGGCGGACCTCGTTGTGTACCCGAGCGATCCGCGAGAGGACATCGCCGTCCTCTCAACGCCGCACGCCATCATCCTCAGAGGCACTCTCGTCAACTGAACGTTTCCGAAGGGCTTGACAGCCTCCTTGCTTATATGGTTCATTAATGGAGTAACGAACCAAGGAAGGAGGGGATCGTGGTATTCGACGATTCGACGCCGATCTATCTCCAGATCGCCGAGCAGATCCGCACGGCGATACTCGACGGATCCCTGCCGGAAGGAGACCAGGTCATGTCCACAACCCAGTACGCCACCACGTATCGCATCAACCCAGCGACCGCCGCGAAGGGGCTCAACACCCTCGTGGACGAGCGCCTGATCGAGAAGCGGCGCGGTCTCGGGATGTTCGTGCTCGACGGCGCGCGGGAGTCCCTCCTCGAGGCCCGCCGCGCCACGTTCTTCGAGGAGGCTCTCGCCCCCGTCATCGCCGAGGCCCAAGCGCTCGGCTTCACCAAGCAGCAGATCATCTCTCACATCGAGGAGACCTCATGACACCCGCAGCGGTATCAATCAGCAACCTCACCTACGATTTCGGGTTCCTGCGCCAGCGCGGTCCGCGGTGGTACGACACCTTCCGCATCGAGGGCACTCGGGCGCTCGACGATGTCACCATTGACATCCGCCCCGGCACCATCACCGGCCTGATCGGCCGCAACGGCGCCGGAAAGTCCACGCTGGCTAGCCTCATCGCCGGCTTTCGTAGGGCGAAGCGCGGCTCGGTTCTCGTGGATGGTGCCGCCCCCTTCGAGAACTCGGGCGTCACCGAGCGCGTGTGCTTCATGCGTGAGATCGGGGGAGTCTCCGAGGATGACAAGATCAAGGAGACGGTCCGGATCGTCGAAGGGCTGCGCCCGAACTTCGATCGCGCCTACTTCGACGAACTCATGGACATGTTTGGCGTTCCCATGAGGTCCAAGCCGCAGAACCTCTCGCGCGGCCAGCGCTCGTCACTGGCGGCGTCTATCGCACTCGCGAGCCGTTGCGACCTCACGATCGTGGACGAGATCCACCTCGGAATGGACGCCGTTGCCCGCCGCCTCTTCTACGACGCGCTCATGGCGGACTACATCGCCCACCCGCGCACGTTCGTGGTCTCCAGCCATCTCCTCGATGAGATCGAGGACCAACTCGAAGACGTGATCATCCTGCACAAGGGCCGCATCGCAGATCACGGCCTTGCCGACGACGTGCGAGCCCGCCACTCAGGCGAGTCCCTCGCCTCCCTGACAGACGTCCTCATCAGCATCTCCGGAGGTGCCCAATGACAACCGCAACACTTCAGCACGCCGCTCCGCGCTCCTCCCAGGGCCTGTGGATCGGCAAGTATCTCTCGCACTCCTACCTCTGGGCACTTGGGTGGGTCCTG
>JAKDIE010000069.1 GCA_030450655.1 Ruaniaceae bacterium | reverse complement strand
CGACGGGGCCTTTTCCAACCAGACGGTCAGATCATGAGGTAGTGGAGACTACTTGGTGATCTTCGTCACGCGGCCCGAGCCAACGGTGCGGCCACCCTCGCGGATAGCGAAGCCGAGGCCCTCCTCCATGGCGATGGGCTGGATCAGCGTCACGGTCATCTCGGTGTTGTCACCGGGCATCACCATCTCCGTGCCCTCGGGCAGCTGGATCACGCCGGTCACGTCCGTGGTACGGAAGTAGAACTGCGGGCGGTAGTTCGAGAAGAACGGGTTGTGGCGGCCACCCTCACCCTTGTCGAGGATGTAGACCTGCGCCTCGAACTCGGTGTGCGGGGTGATCGAACCGGGCTTGACAACAACCTGGCCACGCTCGACGTCGTCACGCTTGATACCGCGCAGCAGCAGCCCAACGTTCTCGCCGGCGTCCGCCGTGTCCAGCAGCTTGCGGAACATCTCGATGCCCGTAACGGTGGTCTTGGTCGAGGCCTCCTTGATGCCGACGATCTCCACCTCCGCGTTCACCTTGAGCTGGCCGCGCTCCACGCGACCGGTCACCACGGTGCCGCGGCCGGTGATCGTGAAGACGTCCTCGATCGGCATGAGGAAGGGCTTCTCGATGTCGCGGATCGGATCCGGGACGCTCTCGTCCACCGCGTCCATGAGCTCCTTGACGGTGGCGGCCCATTCCGGGTCACCCTCCAGGGCCTTCAGCGCGGAGACGCGGACCACGGGGACGTCGTCGCCCGCAAATCCCTGCGAGGACAGCAGATCGCGAACCTCGAACTCGACGAGCTCGAGGATTTCCTCGTCATCCACCATGTCCGACTTGTTCAGCGCCACCAGCAGGTAGGGGACGCCCACCTGGCGGGCAAGCAGAACGTGCTCGCGGGTCTGGGCCATGGGGCCGTCAGTCGCGGCAACCACGAGGATCGCGCCGTCCATCTGGGCGGCACCCGTGATCATGTTCTTGATGTAGTCAGCGTGACCAGGGGCGTCAACGTGTGCGTAGTGACGCTTCTCGGTCTGGTACTCCACGTGGGAGATGTTGATCGTGATGCCGCGCTGACGCTCTTCCGGCGCCTTATCGATCATGTCGAACGGCGTGAACGGGTTCAGGTCCGGGAACTCGTCGTGCAGCACCTTGGTAATTGCAGCGGTGAGCGTGGTCTTACCGTGGTCGACGTGTCCGATCGTTCCGATGTTCACGTGCGGCTTGGTGCGCTCAAACTTGGCCTTGGCCACTTTAGTGTCCTCCTGGGACTCGGGTAGTTGTCTTGACAGCGTGTGTTAGGTACAAAGTGTACCCGCTCCGGCGTCGAGGGTCCTACGTGTTTTGGTTGTGTGGGACTTACTCGCCCCGGGTCTTCTTGATGATCTCCTCGGCAACGTTCCGGGGAGCTTCGGCGTAGTTGTCGAACTGCATTGAGTACACAGCCCGGCCCTGGGTCTTTGACCGCAGATCGCCAACATAACCGAACATTTCGGAAAGCGGCACCAAAGCCTGAATGACCTTGACGCCCGTGGCATCATCCATGCGCTGGATCATGCCACGCCGAGAGTTGAGGTCTCCGATCACGTCACCCATGTATTCCTCTGGGGTACGCACCTCGACCTTCATGACCGGCTCAAGGAGCACAGGGTTGGCGCGCTTCGCGCCTTCCTTGAACACCATCGATCCGGCAATCTTGAACGCCATTTCTGACGAGTCAACATCGTGGTAGGCGCCATCGATGAGCGTTGCCTTCACACCCACGAGTGGGTAGCCGGCGAGCACACCAACCTGCATGGCGTCCTGAATACCAGCGTCCACGCTCGGGATGTACTCCCTCGGCACGCGACCACCGGTGACCTTGTTCTCGAACTCGTACAGCACGCCCTCGGCGGATTCGAGCGGCTCGAAGGTGACCTGAACCTTCGCGAACTGCCCCGAACCACCGGTCTGCTTCTTGTGGGTGTAATCCACCTTCTCGACCTTCTTGCGAATGGTCTCGCGGTAGGCCACCTGCGGCTTGCCGACGTTCGCCTCGACCTTGAACTCGCGACGCATACGGTCCACGAGCACGTCCAGGTGCAGCTCGCCCATTCCGCCGATCACAGTCTGGCCCGTGTCCTTGTCCAGACGCACCGTGAAGGTGGGATCCTCCTCGGCGAGCTTCTGGATGGCGATGGAGAGCTTCTCCTGGTCACCCTTGGTCTTCGGCTCGATCGCCACGTGAATCACGGGCTCCGGGAAGGTCATGGACTCCAGCACGATCTGCTTCTGCGCATCGGACAGCGTGTCACCAGTCGAGACGTCCTTCAGACCGATGAAGGCGTAGATGTGACCAGCGTGCGCTTCATCGACCGGGTTCTCCTTATTGGAGTGCATCTGGAACATCTTCCCGATGCGCTCCTTCTTGCCCTTGGTCGAGTTGATGACCTGCGCGCCCTGCGCGGCCTTCCCCGAGTACACGCGCACGTACGTGAGCTTGCCGAAGAACGGGTGCACGGCCACCTTGAACGCGAGCGCCGCGAACGGCTCATCCTCGCTTGGCAGGCGCGTGAGCTCGTCCGATTCGTGTCCTGGAACGTGCCCGACGACGCCCGGCAGGTCCGAAGGTGCCGGCAAGTAATCGATCACGGCGTCGAGAACGGGCTGGACGCCCTTGTTCTTGAAGGCCGAGCCACACAGCACCGGGAAGGCCTCGCCCGCGACGGTGAGCGTGCGAATGCCCGCCTTGATCTCGGGGATCGAGATCTCCTCGCCCATCAGGTACTTCTCGAGCAGTTCCTCGCTCGATTCGGCGACAGCCTCAATGAGCTGGTTGCGGTAGTCCTCGGCGGCGAGCTGCAGATCCTGCGGGATCGGGCGAATCTCGTAGTCATCGCCCTTCTTCACGTCACCGGACCACACGAGCGCGCGCATGTTGATCAGGTCAACCACGCCCTCAAAAGTGTTCTCCGCGCCGATCGGAAGCTGCACCACCAGCGGAACCGCCTTCAGGCGCTCCTTCATGGTGCGCACCGAGAAGTAGAAGTCCGCACCGAGCTTGTCCATCTTGTTGACGAAGCAGATGCGCGGAACGCCGTACTTATCGGCCTGGCGCCACACGGTTTCGGTTTGGGGCTCGACGCCCTCCTTGCCGTCAAAGACGGCCACGGCACCATCGAGCACGCGCAGCGAGCGCTCTACCTCGACCGTGAAGTCCACGTGGCCGGGGGTATCGATGATGTTGATCTGGGAGTCTTTCCAGAAGCACGTGGTGGCGGCAGACGTGATCGTGATGCCGCGCTCCTGCTCCTGCTCCATCCAGTCCATCGTGGAGGCGCCATCGTGCGTCTCACCGAGCTTGTAGTTGATGCCCGTGTAGAACAGAATGCGCTCAGTCACGGTGGTCTTGCCAGCATCGATGTGAGCCATGATGCCGATGTTGCGGACCTTTGTGAGGTCAGTCAGCACGTCAAGTGCCACGGAAGGTCTCTTCTCGTTCGAGGGGTGGAAAGTGCTCTACTACCAGCGGTAGTGAGCGAAGGCGCGGTTCGACTCGGCCATCTTGTGCGTGTCCTCGCGGCGCTTCACAGCGGCACCGAGGCCATTCGAGGCGTCAAGGATTTCGTTCATGAGGCGCTCCAGCATGGTCTTCTCGCGGCGCTGCCGCGCGTAGTCCACGAGCCAGCGCATCGCCAGCGCCTGCGCGCGGTTTGCCTTGACCTCGACCGGCACCTGGTAGGTGGCGCCACCAACGCGGCGCGAACGCACCTCGAGAGCGGGGCGGATGTTGTCAAGCGCACGCTTGAGGACCACAACCGGGTCCTGGTCCGTCTTCGTGCGGACGCCCTCGAGGGAGCCGTAGACGATGGCCTGGGCCACGGACTTCTTGCCGTCCCGCAGGACGCGGTTCACGAGCTGCGTAACGATCGGCGAACCGTAGACCGGATCGACGACGAGGGGGCGCTTAGGCGCGGGACCCTTACGAGGCATTACTTCTTCTCCTTCTTGGCGCCGTATTGGCTACGCGCCTGCTGGCGGCCGCGCACACCCTGGGTGTCAAGAGCGCCACGAACGATCTTGTAGCGCACACCCGGGAGATCGCGCACGCGACCACCACGCACGAGCACGATCGAGTGCTCCTGCAGGTTGTGGCCAACGCCAGGGATGTATGCCGTTACTTCGATTCCGCTTGAGAGGCGCACACGCGCGACCTTGCGAAGCGCCGAGTTCGGCTTCTTCGGGGTGGTCGTGTACACGCGAGTGCATACGCCGCGGCGCTGCGGGCTCGCCTTAAGGGCCGGGGTCTTCGAGGTCCCGGTCTTGCTCGTCCGGCCCTTTCGAACCAGCTGCTGAATCGTTGGCACTAGGTCTCCGCCTTTTCGATGTCGATTACGCTTATATGCTCGCTTGCCATTCCCTGCGAATGCGGCACGTATCCCCAACCAGCTATCGGAAGGGCGGCCAACGGGAGGTGATTCCCGCGTCCCCGGCGCTGAATAGCTCGGGGGCACATTCGAGAGCCCGGCAGAGCGGGCACCGCGAACCAGGTTACTCGTCAATGCCGCTGAGCGTCAAAGCGCCGGGCAAAAGAGGCCAGGTGTTCTTCGCCACTCCCCTGGTCTGGGCAGCGAAAAAGGGCGGGGGTGAGCGTGTGCTCACCCCCGCCCTTCGTCAGTTTCGGATCAGGTCCAGCTGGACGGATCGATGGCGACGCCGCCGCCATCGGAGAAGTCCAGATCGTCGATCACGAGGGGACCGCCCTCGCGCGTCTGCGCGAAGTCAATCTCCGAGTAGCCGTAGCGCGAGAACGCCGCGGCCTTCGCCTCATCGGTGGGCTCCACGATCACATCGCGGTAGCGGGCGAGGCCCGTACCGGCCGGGATGAGCTTTCCGAGGATCACGTTCTCCTTCAGGCCCAGCAGCGGATCCGTGCGACCGGACATCGCGGCCTCCGTGAGGACCTTAGTGGTCTCCTGGAAGGACGCGGCCGAGAGCCACGATTCTGTTGCAAGCGACGCCTTGGTGATACCCATGAGCTCCGGGCGCCCTGAGGCCGGCGTGCCGCCCTCAGAGACCACACGACGGTTCTCCGTCTCGAAGCGCGAGCGCTCCAACAGCTCACCGGGCAGCAGGTTCGTGTCACCGGAATCCAGCACGGTCACGCGCCGCAGCATCTGCCGCACGATGACCTCGATGTGCTTATCGTGGATGTCCACGCCCTGGCTCCGGTAGGTCTCCTGCACCTGGTCCACGAGGTGCTTCTGCACCGCGCGCGGCCCGAGGATACGCAACACCTTCTTCGGATCCACAGCGCCAGCCACGAGCTGCGTGCCCACCGCCACGTGATCGCCGTCGGAAATCAGGAGCCGCGAACGCCGCGAGACCGGGTACAGCGACGGCTCGGAGCCGTCATCGTGCGTGATCTTGATCTGACGCGTGCGCTCGCTCTCCTCGATCGTGACGCGGCCGGAGGCCTCGGCGATCGGGCCCTCACCCTTGGGGGTGCGAGCCTCGAAGAGCTCCTGCACACGCGGCAGACCCTGCGTGATGTCCTCAGCCGAGGCCGCACCACCCGTGTGGAAGGTGCGCATGGTCAGCTGCGTGCCGGGCTCACCGATGGACTGCGCCGAGATGATACCCACGGCCTCACCGATATCCACGAGCTTGCCCGTGGCCAGCGAACGGCCGTAGCACAGCGCGCAGGTGCCCACCTTGGAGCCACAGGTCAGGACCGACCGGACCTTCACCTGGGTAACCCCAGCGGCAAGCAGCGTATCGATGACCGGATCGCCGATATCGACCCCAGCCGCGACAACCACGTTGCCTTCGGCATCGGTCACGTCCGCAGCGAGCGTGCGGGCGTAGACCGAGGTCTCCACCGTGTCCGCCCGGTAGAGGGTGCCATCCTTCGCCGTGACCGCGATCGGCAGGGTGAGGCCCTGCCGGGTGCCGCAATCGTGCTCACGGATGATGACGTCCTGCGAAACGTCCACGAGGCGGCGGGTCAGGTACCCCGAATCCGCCGTGCGTAGCGCCGTATCCGCCAGGCCCTTGCGGGCGCCGTGGGTGGCGATGAAGTACTCGAGAACCGAGAGGCCCTCGAAGTAGTTCGACTTGATCGGGCGCGGGATGATCTCACCGTTCGGATCGGCCACCAGACCGCGCATACCGGCGATCTGACGCACCTGCATCCAGTTACCGCGGGCACCGGAGGTCACCATCTTGTTGACGGCGTTGGTCTCCTCGAAGTTCTCCCGCATCGCCTCGGCCACCTCGTTCGTGGCGGCGGTCCACAGATCGATGAGCTCCAAGCGGCGCTCCTCATCCGTGGTCAGACCCATATCGTACTGATCCTGGATCTTCTCGGCGCGACGCTCGTAGCTCTCCAAGATCTGTGCCTTGGCGGGCGGGACGATGACATCGGACATGGCGATCGTGACGCCCGAGCGGGTGGCCCAGTAGAAACCGGCCGCCTTCAGGGCGTCCAGCGACTCGGCAACCTCGACCTTCGGGTAACGCTCCGCCAGGTCATTGACGATGACGGAGAGTTCCTTCTTGCCGATCACCTTGTTCACGAACGGGTAATCCACCGGCAGGGTGTCATTGAACAGCATGCGGCCGAGCGAGGTCTCCCACAGCTCACCCTCAGCGTGAAGCTTGATCTGTGCACCCAGACCGAGCTCGCCGGCGTCGTACGCCATCAGAGCTTCAGCCATCGAGGAGTACGCCTTGCCCTCGCCCTGCGCGCCCGCCTCGACCGAGGTGAGGTGGAACAGGCCGATGATCATGTCCTGCGACGGCATGGTCACGGGGCGGCCATCGGAGGGCTTCAGGATGTTGTTCGAGGAGAGCATCAGGATGCGCGCCTCCGCCTGCGCCTCCGGGGAGAGCGGCAGGTGCACGGCCATCTGGTCGCCGTCGAAGTCCGCGTTGAACGCGCCACACACGAGCGGGTGAAGCTGGATG
>JAKDIE010000371.1 GCA_030450655.1 Ruaniaceae bacterium | reverse complement strand
TTCTTGGGTCTTTGCTTTACCATTGAGACGTGACCAAAGTCTTGCTTGTAGAAGATGACCCAGCCATCGCTGAGCCGCTTGCCCGCGCACTGTCTCGTGAGGGATACGAAGTGCTTCCCCGCGGAACGGGCCGAGGCGCCCTCGAAGTGGCCTCCGCCGCGGATATTGTGATTCTCGATCTTGGACTGCCCGATATGGACGGTCTCGATGTTGCCCGCTCAATCCGCGCGGAGGGTCTCGTGACCCCCATTCTCGTGCTGACTGCGCGCGCGGATGAGGTGGATCTGGTGGTGGGCCTCGACGCCGGTGCCGATGACTACGTGACGAAGCCCTTCCGCCTCGCCGAGTTGCTGGCGCGCGTGCGCGCCCTGCTGCGCCGCGTGGGTGGTGACCTCACGGACGAGGACGAACTGGTTGCACAGGACGTCAGGGTGGATGTGGGGGCGCACCGCGCCTTCCAGGGGAAGCGGGAACTCCAACTCACCGCCAAGGAATTCGAGTTACTGCGGGTGCTCCTGCGTGACGCAGGTTCGGTGGTGGAGCGGGACGCGTTGATGAAGGAGGTGTGGGGTTCGGACCCCGCAGGCTCCACGAAGACCCTCGACATGCACATCTCGTGGCTACGCCGGAAGCTCGGCGATGACGCCGCGGATCCGCACTACATCTCCACCGTGCGCGGTATGGGATTCCGATTCGAGACTACCGAGAGCTGAGGGCGGCTGATGCGCCGTCGCGTGGTATGGCTGGCGGTCATCGCCGTGACGATCGCGATTATCCTCGTGGGCATGCCGCTGGCGGTGTTCGTCACGAATCAGCAGTGGGATAACGCGGAAGCGAGCCTCGAAGCGCGCGCGGGGACGCTTGGGCGCTCCGTGGAGCGGCGGCTCCTGGCGGGCGAGCGAGTCGAGGCGTCAATGCTGACGCCGTGGATCGATGGCATCGTGAACCCCGAGGCACAGATTCAGGTCACTCTTCCCGACGGCGAACGGTTGCGTGTGGGGGACATCGGACCAAGCAAGGTGCTTGCCGTCCGCCACGAGACAGTCTCCGGCGCCCGCGTGATCATGGAGATCCGGGTGGGAGATGTTCTCGCGGACGTCTACGGCCTCGTTGCCTTCGTCACGGCGGCCTCCGTGATTGCGTTCCTTGCGGCGGGGGCGTTCGCGTTCCGCATGTCCCGGCGCATCGCCGCGCCCCTCATCTATCTCGCGGCGGCGGCCGAGCAGCTTGGCTCGGGCCAGACGCGGCCGCGCGTGAAGCCCTCCGGTATAGAGGAGATCGATCTGGTTCAGGCTGAGTTGGTTCGATCGGCGGATCGCATGGCTGGGCGGCTGGCGGCGGAGCGCCAGTTCGCGGCGGACGCCACTCACCAGTTCCGCACGCCGCTGGCGGCGCTGAGCTTGCGGCTCGAGGAGATCGATCTCATCACGGAGGATGAGGAGGTCAAGGCCGAGGTGGCTGCCGCGCTCGCGCAGACTGACCGCCTCACGAGTGTTGTCGAGGATCTCATGCTGAACTCGCGGCAGGCGAGCGGCGGCACCACAGAGGCGCTGATCCTCGATGACGTGTTCTCGCAGCAACTAGAAGAGTGGCGTGCCACGTTCGATTCTGCTGGTCGCGGCATCGAGTTCACGGATGAGACGGGACGCCCCGTCCTTGCGAGCCCTGGCGCGCTCTCTCAGGTTCTCGCCACGCTGATCGAAAACTCTTTGAAATACGGGGCTGGCACCACCACGATCTCGACCCGGCCGGCGTCGGGCAGGGGAGTGTTCATCGATGTCGCAGATGAGGGCGACGGCGTGGCCGAGGATTTGGTCCAACGGCTCTTCGATCGGGGAGTCTCTGGGGGAGGATCAACCGGGGTGGGCCTGGCACTCGCGAAGGATCTCGTGACGGCCGATGGCGGGCGGCTGGAGTTGACCCAGCGTGAGCCAGCCACGTTCACGGTGTTCCTGAATGGACTTCCCTCGACTCTTGATCCGAAGAATGTCCTGCCGCGTGGTGCGCTGGTGGCTGTGGGGCGGCGCCGGAATCGCCGGTGAACACCCAGTGCCGGTAGAGCACGTAGCGGAAGATCAT
>JAKDIE010000370.1 GCA_030450655.1 Ruaniaceae bacterium | reverse complement strand
AATACCCCGCGCCGGCGCCTCAGTACCGCGCATCCACGCCACCGCGAGGCGCCACCCGCTCGCGCGTTTGGCCAGCTGTCGTCACTGCCTCGCTCGCCTCCGCCGCACTCGCGACCGCCGGAACGTTCGCGGTGATGAACTCGACGCCGTCGGTCGAATCTGCTGCGGCCGAGACCCCCACGGCACAACAAGTCAGCCAACTCGTCACGACCGAGCTCGAGAGCGTCGTCTCGGACGTCGCGGACACCGTGGTCGCCATCGATGTCCGTTCCCAGTCCGGCGAGAGCCTGGGCTCCGGCGTCATCATTGACGCGAGCGGCTACATCCTCACGAACAACCACGTGGTCTCGGGAGCCACCGCGCTGCAGGTGACCCTGGCGGACGGTCGCATCTACTCGGCGAGCATCGTGGGCACCGATGCCACCACGGACCTCGCCGTGGTCAAGCTGGACAACGCGCCGTCAGATCTGACTGTCGCAACGATCGGCGATTCGTCGGCACTGCAGGTGGGTCAGGACGTCGTCGCCGTCGGCAACCCGCTCGGGCTCTCCTCCACCGTCACCACGGGCATCGTCTCGGCCCTCGATCGGCCGGTCAGCACGGTGGATCAGGCCGCGGGAGATCGCGTGGTCACGAACGCCATCCAGGTGGATGCCGCGATCAACCCAGGGAACTCGGGCGGTCCGCTGTTCAACGCGAGCGGCGAGGTCATTGGCATCACCTCCTCAATCGCGGCGCTTGCCTCGGATAGTGGCTCGATCGGTCTCGGCTTCGCGATCCCGTCCAACCTCGCCCAGCGTGTCGCAACCGAGATCATCGAAACCGGCACCGCGAGCCACGCGCTGCTGGGCGTGAGCCTGGGGGATACGGCAGTCCAGGTCGACGGCGTGACGCGAGCCGGTGCACAGGTGGCCCAGGTCGTGGCAGGCTCGGGCGCCGCGAACGCTGGGTTGCGCGCGGGCGATGTCATCGTCTCTATCGACGGCAACACCGTGACGGGCGCCGAGTCGCTCACCGGCTTCGTGCGCGAGTACACGCCGGGCTCCCAGGCAGTCCTCGGCGTCGTCCGCGATGGAACGCTCGAGGAGATCACCGCAACGCTGGGCACCTCGAGCTGAGCCCAGCCGCCGCCCCACTGCCCCAAGGCGCTGTTTCAGCACGGGGAGGGCCCCGCCGCCCGAATGTATCGGCATGGCGGGGCCTTTCCGCGCCCCAGCGTGGGAGCCGATGCTTCGCGTGGCCATATTGGAGGATGTTCGCGGCGAGCCGCAGGTAGGGGAGAATGGTGCTCATGACACGCGCCACGCTTGAGAAGGACCCCCGGGACGTCGCGGAGATGTTCGATACGGTCGCGGACCGCTACGACCTCACCAACGATCTCCTCACGTTCGGCCTCGATCGCCCGTGGCGCACGGCAACCCGCCGCGCCGTGGCCGCCACCCCAGGCCAACTGGTCCTCGATCTCGCTGCCGGCACCGGCACGTCGTCGATCGAATGGGCGAACGACGGCGTGGACGTGGTCCCCTGCGACTTCTCCATCGGCATGGTCCAGGTGGGCAAGCGGCGCCACCCGGATCTCCCGTTCGTTGCGGGCGATGCCACGCAACTTCCGTTCGCCGACGCCGTGTTTGACGCCGTGACGATCTCGTTCGGGCTGCGGAACATCCCTGAGACGACGGCGGCCCTCACCGAGATGCTGCGGGTCACCAAGCCTGGGGGCAGGCTCGTGGTGTGCGAGTTCTCGACCCCGCCGTGGAAGCCGTTCAACCTCGCGTACGGCATCTACCTCCGGCAGGTCCTGCCCCGGGTAGCGCGGCTCGTCTCCTCGAACACGCCGGCATATGGCTACCTCGCCGAGTCCATCGCCGACTGGCCCGATCAGCGGGACCTCGCGCGCGTGATCGAAGGTGCAGGCTGGGAGCGCGTGGGATTCCACAACCTCACCGGCGGCATCGTGGCTCTCCACCGCGCCTTCGCTCCCCGGTAGCACAGGGGGAAGCCCCCGCCCAAGCCATCCCGCGAACCATCCCCTCGCCAGCCCGCGAACCCTCCCCTCGCCATCCCTCAGGGTGGGCAAAGT
>JAKDIE010000369.1 GCA_030450655.1 Ruaniaceae bacterium | reverse complement strand
GGCGCTGGTAACGCGACTCCTTCTCCTCGGCGTAGTCGGCATTGCGGAAGTTGTGAGACTCATCGATCACGACGAGGTCGTAGTTACCCCAGTTGATGAGATCCAGCCGTAGGCCGAGCGACTCACCCTTGGTGCGCGACAGATCGGTGTGGGCGAGCACGTCGTAGTTGAAGCGATCGGAAGCGAAGATGTTCGTGGTGAGGTTGGCGTTGTAATTTGTCCAGTTCTCGGCGAGCTTTTTCGGGCACAGCACCAGCACGGACTTGTTGCGCAACTCGTAGTACTTGATGACCGCGAGTGCAGTGAACGTCTTTCCCAAACCAACAGAGTCGGCGAGGATGCACCCGTTGTAGGTCTCCAACTTGTTGATGATTCCAGTCGCGGCGTCGTGCTGGAAGTTGTAGAGGCTCTTCCAGACCTTCGTCTCCTGGTAGCCCGTGCGGTCATTCGGCAGCACGTCCTCATTGATGTCGTCGAGGAACTCGGCGAACAGGCTGTAGAGGATCAGGAAGTAGATGCGCGCCGGAGAGTTCTCGGCATACACGCTGGCAATGTGCTCGTGGACAGCCTGAGTGACGTCACTGACCTGCTCTGGGTTGTTCCAAATCTGATCGAACAGCTGCATGTACTGCTCGGTCATCGGAGCTTCATCGAGTCGGTTCACGAAACTCGACACCGCATTGCCGCGCTCGTAACCGAGATCGGCGGTGGTGAACCCCTGGAGCTGGGTATAGGCGATCTCGCCATCGATCACCGCGAACTGCTGCATCGGGTTTCCGGAGGAGTTCGAGCGGAAGGTGACCTTGCGGCGGACCCAGTCCGCGCACTCCCGCGCGATCGCGCGCTGGGTGAGCTTGTTCCGCAACCTGACCTCAAACTCGGAACTCGCCAAGTTTGACTCTGCGTGACCGGGAATGAAGAACTCCCGCCGCTCCTTACGGAGCTTGTCCGTCACCTTCTCAGTCACGAACGACGGCGATGTGAAGATGAACTCCAACTCGGAGACCTGCTCCAGTTCCTTACGTAACGCTTCGAACGCGAAGATTGAGAAGGTCGATGCGGCGATGCGCACCTTCGCGCCTGGTTCGATCGCGGTCTTGAGATCGTCCCCTAGAAGATCGCTGACGTTGTTGATGATCCGCATCCTGCTAATCACCCAACCCCAGGAGAATGGACTCCGTGCTCCCGATCGTGCACGACCACCATTCCGCCACTGTTGCTCTCCCCCACGTCCTGCGGCCGCACTGGCACACCTCCGATCGTACCTACCCGAACGGGAGCGTGAGCCCAGATCCGGAGCAGTGTCGCCGTCGGGAAGGGGTTTCGATGGCCTCGCTCCCGGGAGCGGAGCACAATGGGCGGTAGCACGCCCGGCGATTTCGAGCACGAGAGGCACGCATGACTGAACGGTTTTCGATCGGTGACCACGTGACGTGGAACTCGGAGGCGGGGCACGTCTCCGGGCACATCATCCGCGTCCACACCTCGGACTTCGAGTACAAGGGGCATCCTCGCCGCGCCTCGAAAGAGGAGCCGCAGTACGAGATCAAGAGCGACAAGACGGAGCACGTGGCCGCACACAAAGGCAGCGCGCTCCGAAAGCTACCGGAAGCCACATGACGGGTGACGCGATTTTCACGGTGGGGCATTCCAGCCGCTCGTTCGAAGAATTCTCCGCGCTCCTGGACGAGCACGGCATCGAGCGAATCGTGGACGTACGCAGGCTCCCGGGCTCCAACCGGCACCCGCAGTTCAACCAAGACGCCCTCGCCGCCGCGCTTGCGGACGGCGGCATCCGATACTCGTGGGCGGAGGACCTGACGGGCCGGCGAAACGTCAGCACGAGCGTCCCATTCGCGACAAACGCCTGGTGGCAGAACCGGAGCTTCCACAACTACGCCGACCACGCCTACTCCTCACCCGAGTTCGGAACCGCGCTCGCGCACCTCGCCGGCCTCGGCGAGACCGAGCGCGTGGCCGTGATGTGCTCCGAGGCGGTCTGGTGGCGATGCCACCGCCGCATCATCGCCGACTACCTCCTGGCTGCCAGACGGCGCGTGACCCACATCTTGGGACCTAGCCAG
>JAKDIE010000068.1 GCA_030450655.1 Ruaniaceae bacterium | reverse complement strand
CCCGGGGATCCCGCGCATGCTCTCGTCCTCGCACAGCGCGCGCGTCTGGCGCCGGATGTCCTTCCAGCGGCCGTCGAGGTGATCGGTCACTAGGCCGACGTCGATCTTTGCCCCGCGTATTGCCTCCTCGGGCGAGGCTTGGGTGGGAGGCAAAGCCGGATCTGGAAGTTGCGTCATTGCACTGGTCCTTTCAAGGCGGGTCAATCGGTAGGTGAGGCGAGGGCGTGGAGGCCACGCCACAGCATGGTGGTGAGATCGTCGGCAAGTTGGTCCAGTTCGGTGCGCTCCTCGGGTGGCCCATCCGCCCAGTGTTCGGCGGCCGCGCGCACGAGGCCCACGGTCCCGGCGGCCCAAAGGCTAACCCGTTCCGGATCGGCGTCGGGCGCCTCCATCCTCAGCACCTCGGTCACCATTTCCTCCACTTGCTGGACCGAGCTCTGCAGCGGCCCGTTCCCCGAGGGGCGGTTGACGAAGAGGAACACGTTGCGCGAGCGCGCCACGAGATCGAGGTACGTGCGCATCATCGCGTCGAGCGCCTGGGCCGGGCTCTCGGCCGAGCGGGATGCCTCCTGCAGCCGGCGCCGCGTGCGCGCGAGCGTGTACGTGCCGAGGGCCGCTTGGAGCCCGTTCTTGTCCCCGAAGTAGCGGTACAGTACGGACTTCGAGGTGCCGAGGCCCACGGCGATCTCCTCCATGGAGATGTCCGGACCGATCTCGTGGACGATCATCCGGATCTCGCGAATCATGGCGATTCGGCGGGCTTTGCGGTGGGGCTCCCAGCGGGTGGCGCGGCCGTCTCCAGGCTCGTCCGCGAGTTCGAGGCCGTTCGAGTTGACGGATTCGTCTGGATGCTCTGTGATGGAGAACATGGGACTGAGAGTATCAAGTACTCGCGGTTTCGCCATTCGAACGTAGCGAAGGAGCGCGAATGCCCCGCACAACCCGTCCAGCCGTCATCATCGGCGCCAACCGCATCCCCTTCGCGAAGGCGGGTGGCGCGTACGCGCAGGCAAGCAACCAGGACATGCTGACCGCGGCCATCGACGGCCTGGTCTCGCGCATGGGGCTCGCCGGTGCGCGCCTGGACGAGGTCTCGGCCGGCGCCGTCCTCAAGCACTCCCGCGATTTCAACCTCACGCGCGAGTCCGTGCTCGGCTCGGCGCTGGATCCCACCACTCCCGCGTACGACGTGCAGCGCGCCTGCGCCACGGGCATGGAGGCCGTGGTGGGCATCTCCAACAAGATCGCGCTCGGCCAGATTGATGTGGGCTTGGCCGGCGGCGTGGACTCGGCCTCGGATGCGCCGATCGTGGTCACCGAGCGCCTGCGCCGCATCCTTCTCAAGCTGAACCGGGCCCGCACCCTCCCGGAGCGACTCAAACTGATCGCGAAGATCCGCCCCAAGGACCTCGCCCCCATCGCGCCCAACGTGGTGGAGCCGCGCACCGGCCTCTCGATGGGCCAGCACCAGGCGCTCACCACGCACGCATGGGGCATCCCCCGCGAGGCACAGGACGCGCTCGCTCTTGCCTCGCACCATAACCTCGCCGCGGCCTGGGACGGCGGCTTCTTCAACGATCTGGTGACGCCGTACCGCGGCCTCACCCGTGACCAGTCCCTCCGCGCGGACACCTCCTTGGAGAAGCTCGCCAAGCTCCCGCCCCTGTTCGGCACGGACGCCGAGCACGCCATGACCGCCGGCAACTCCACGCCGCTCTCGGACGGCGCCTCGGCCGTGATGCTCTCCTCGAAGAGTTGGGCCCGCGATCACGGGTACCGGCAGCTCGCCGAGGTGGTGGACGCCCAGACCGCCGCCGTCGATTTCCCCACCGGCCACGAGGGCCTGCTGATGGGCGGCCCCTTCGCCATCGCCGCGCTCCTGAAGCGCAACAACCTGACGCTGGCGGACTTCGCCTTCATCGAGATCCACGAGGCCTTCGCCTCCACGGTGCTGGCCACGCTCGCAGCCCTGGGCGATGACGAGTTCTGCCGCACCCGCCTCGGCCTCGATGCCCCACTGGGCGAGGTGGACCGTGAGCGCCTCAACGTCACGGGATCCTCCCTCGCCGCGGGCCACCCGTTCGCCGCCACCGGCGGGCGCATCGTGGCAACCCTCGCCACGCTGCTCGCCGAGCGCGCCGCAACTTCCGAGGAGAAGCCCCTCGGCCTCATTTCCGTCTGCGCGGCCGGCGGCCAAGCCACCGCGATGATCCTCAAGGGAGCCTGAGCTCACATGACTGATAAGTACATCGATTTCGTCTCCAGCGGCCTCGGCAAGAAGCTCTCCGCGCAGCTCGGCCTGCCCCAACCGGTCACGCTGCGCCGGCACTCGGCGAAGGCACCTCTCGTTCCCGGTCCAGTGCGCGTTATTTCGCCCGACGGCGATGATCTCGCCACGCTGCTGGCCTCCTGGGGTGTCAAGGTAGCGGGCGAACTGGCCGAAGGTGAGCGCTGGGGCGCCGTGATCGTGGACCTCACGGCGATCGCGCACCCGCGCGATCTCTCGGATCCGGTGCTGGCGCTCGGCTCCACGCTGCGGAAGCTGGCGAAGTGCGGCCGCGTGGTCACCATCTCGCGCATCCCCTCCGGCTCCGTGGACGAGCACACCTCGCGCTCCGCTGTGGAGGCGTTCCTGCGTTCGCTGGCGAAGGAGCTGCGTGCGGGCGCCACCGCCAACGGCATCATGCTGGCGGACGGCCTCGCCGTGGACTCCCCCGCGGCCGCCGGCTCGCTATCCTTCCTGCTCTCGGGCCGCTCGGCGTTCGTGGACGGGCAGTTCCTGCGCGTGACGGGCGAGGGCTCGGCGGATCCGCGCCGCCCGCTCGAGGGCAAGGTTGCGGCGGTCACCGGCGCGGCACGCGGCATCGGCGCGGAGATCGCCCGGATCCTGGCCCGCGACGGCGCCACGGTGGTGGCCATCGACGTGCCGCCGGCGGGCGAGAGCCTGTCCAAGGTGGCCAACGCCGTGCGCGGCACGGCCCTGCAGCTGGACGTCACCTCCCCGGACGCCGCCGATCGCATCGCCGATCACGCCACCGAACGCCACGGCGGGCTGGACATCGTGATCCACAACGCGGGGATTCTGCGGGACAAGTTGCTGGCAAACATGGCGCCGGAGAAGTGGAACGATCTGATCGCCGTGAACCTGATTGCGCCGCTCACCATGAACGCGCGCTTCGTGGAGCTGGCGCGCGAGGGGAAGCTGGGCGCCTCGCCACGCTTCATCTCGCTCGCCTCCACCTCGGGCATCGCCGGCAACCGCGGCCAGACCAACTACGGCGCCGCCAAATCCGGCCTCATCGGCATGACCGAGGCGCTGGCCCCGGTGGTGGCCGAGTTCGGCGGCACGGTGAACGCCGTGGCGCCCGGCTTCATCGAGACGGACATGACCGCCTCGATCCCGCCCGTCTCGCGCCAGATCTTCCGGCGCACGAGCTCGCTGCAACAGGGCGGCCTCCCGGTGGACGTGGCCGAGGCGATCGCGTTCCTCTGCTCCCCCGCCGCCGGCGGCATCAACGGCACCACGCTGCGCGTGTGCGGCCAGAACATCGTGGGCAAGTGACGATGGGACACCCGGACGAGCCCGCAGTCGCAGGATCCAGTCCGCATCGCCCGCTCAACTACAAAGCGGTTCCCGTCACGCGCCCCACCTCCCTCGGCAAGGTGCTCAGCGCGGGCCTGGGCCGCATCTCGCGCGCGGCGCTCACCAAGCCCCGCGCCACGCCCCCGCCCGCCGTCGTCCTCGAGTTCGGACCCCGCAGCATCGACCGGGAGGGGATGGCGGAGTACCAGCGGCTGATCGGCTACCCGGTCTCGGACGCGGTGCCCACGGGCTGGGTGCACGTGATGGCGTTCCCGCTGCACCTGACCCTGATGGCGCGCCCCGATTTCCCGCTGCCGCCGCTCGGGATGGTGCACGTGCGCAATACGGTGCGCCACCTGCGCGCAATCGCGGCGCCCGAGCAGCTCACGTTCGCCTGCTGGGCGGAGAACCTGCGCCCGCACAAGCGCGGGGCAACGATCGATATCTACGTGAGCGCCTCCGTGGGGCAGGAGCTCGTGTGGCAGGGCGTCTCCACGTACCTGGCGAAGGGCGGTATTGCGCCCGACGCCGCCGCCCACACCCTGTCTGGTAAGTCTGAGGTACCTAAGGGCCCCCTTGGGGACCTCACAGTTACCAGACATGCACTCGCGCCCGAGGACCTGCCCGAGGAGCTGCCCGGCCATCACCGCTGGAGCATCCCGAAGGGGATCGGCCGCGCGTACGCGGAGGTCTCCGGCGATTCGAACCCGATCCACACGAACGCGCTGGCCGCGAAGGTGTTTGGATTCCGGGCTCCGATCGCGCACGGAATGTACACGGCGGCGCGCGCGCTGGCGGAGGTTCCGCACGGCGACTCGTTCACCTGGAGCGTGGACTTCTACTCGCCGATCACGCCGCCCAAGAAGGTGACTTTCGAGTTTGGGGAGGCCGACGGCGGCGCGGGGACGATCATGCGCGTCACCTCACGCGCGAAGATCCACCTCGTCGCGGAGGTCACTGGCGCCTAGCGTGTCACTGAGGTACTCGCGGATTCGCGTGTACTGATCGCCGGGCACGAATCCGGTGGCGGTGATCTT
Source organism: Ruaniaceae bacterium (assembly GCA_030450655.1). Taxonomy (GTDB): domain Bacteria; phylum Actinomycetota; class Actinomycetes; order Actinomycetales; family Actinomycetaceae; genus KH17. The sequence continues at coordinate 2,345 of JAKDIE010000068.1, read as the reverse complement.
GCCCAGATCGAGGACGGCGTTCCGGGGGCGTGTGGCCATGGTCCACGCGCCGCTCTGGTGGAACTCCGCTGCCGAGCAGCCGCGCACGCGGGCCGGATTGTGCCCCAGCCGGATGAACACCTCCCTGGCGATCTGCTCCCAGGTGAGCACCGGGCCCGAGGAGCTGACGTTGTACACCCCGTACTCCGGCTCTGCGGCCAGCAGGTGGCGAACCGCCCGCGCCAGATCGTGCGTGAATGTGAGGCGGCCGCGCAGATCGTTCACCACGCGCGGCTTCGATCCGTCCTCCGCGAACCGCTTCATCGCGTTCAGGAAGGTGGCCCCGTTGCTCATCACCCAGCCGGCGCGGATGATGTAGTGCTTTGGGGCGGCCATGGCGGCGAGTTCGCCCGCGGCCCGGCTCTGGCCGAACACGCTCACGGGGCTCAGCGGATCGTCCTCCGTGTACGCGCCCTCCTTCGTGCCATCGAACACGTCATCGCTGGAGAACTGGACGAGGATGATTCCGTAATCCCTGGCGATGCGTGCTAGGCGGCCCGTCACCACGGCGTTTGCGGACCAGGCGGCAACGCGGCCCTCGCGGGTCTCGGCCTGGTCCACCGAGTCGTATCCACCCGCGTTGACGATGATCTTGTACTCGCGCCAGTTGCGCTCACGTTCGAGCGCGCCGCCCAGCTCGATGGAATCGCGGGCCACGCTCACCACGTGTGGCGATTCCGCGAGCATCGCGGAGAATTCCGCGCCGATGCGTGTGTCCGTGCCAATCACGAGTATCTTCTGCTGCGCGGACCGCTCGGCACGATCGGGAGCCTGAGAGTTCTCCGTCCCAAGGGTGGCCTCAGTAGTCGCCAGACGCATCGCGATCCTTCCATTGACCCCAGAGCAGGCACCTGTCAGATTTACACCGTATCGGGCTGTGCCTATTTGAGTGGGGCGATTGTCCAAATTGTGACGCATTCAACAACTTCTATGCGGCACGGCCCCTCACTGCGCCCGGAACCCGAACGGAAATCGAACTTGTCCACAGCGTTCATCCACAGGTGTGTGCACAGCAACGCCAAAATGCGGTTTTGCCTGTGGATTACCGGTTCACTGAGTGCAATTTGCGTTGCAATCGTTGGAATTCCAACGTTCGCGCCAATCGCGCGCGACACGCCGAGCACACATCCCTCCCGCGAAGGTCGAGAGTTTCCAGCCACTGTCCACAGATATCCACAGCCACGGCGCGAGAATGGCGAGATTCCGCCCTTCACACTCTTCCCTTCAACCCCTTGACGTGATGCCTGTCACATGACTAGATTGTCTAGTAACTCAGTGGAGTTTATAGGGAATGAGGTTGTCATGCGCATACTCGTCTTGCTCGCACTCGTGGGATTCGGCGCCCAGCTCGTGGATGGCTCCTTGGGAATGGCATATGGGGTCACCTCCACCACGCTCCTGCTGGCAATCGGCACAAACCCGGCGGCGGCGAGCGCCTCTGTCCATCTCGCCGAGATCGGCACCACTCTCGTCTCCGGTCTCTCACACTGGCGTTTCGGAAATGTGGACTGGAAGGTGGTTCTGCGCGTGGGAGTGCCGGGGGCGATCGGCGCGTTCGCAGGAGCCACCTTCCTCTCGAACCTCACAACAGATTCCGCGCGGCCGTTCATGAGCTCGATCCTTCTGGTTCTCGGCATCTACGTTCTGCTCCGCTTCACGTTTACTGCTTTGCCAAAGGTGCGCACGGATAGGACTCTTGGTTGGGGATTCCTGGCCCCCATCGGCGTCGTCGGCGGGTTCCTCGATGCCTCGGGCGGTGGAGGATGGGGGCCCGTGGGGACCCCGACGCTTCTGGCCAGCGGCCGGATCGAGCCACGCAAGGTGGTGGGCTCGATCGATACGAGCGAGTTCCTCGTGGCGGTGGCCGCGAGCCTCGGATTCCTGATCGGACTCAGTTCGGAGGGCTTTGACCTCTCCTGGGTGGCCGCTCTCCTGCTCGGCGGCGTGATCGCGGCACCGATCGCGGCCTGGCTCGTGCGGCGCATGCCGCCGCGCTTGCTCGGCTCGTTGGCCGGCGGCATGATCGTGTTCACCAACGTACGCACGCTCCTCATCAGCGCGTCCGCGCCGGGCGGCATCACGTCGTGGATCCTCGGCGGCGTGTTCCTGATCTGGACAGCCTGCGTGTGGGTAGCAGTCCGCTCGATCATCAACGAGAACCGCGAACTCGCGCAGAAGCCGCTCGTGACCGCCGACTAGCCGCGCCGGGCGTGAGCTAACGGGGTTTCGGCCTGCCGGGATGCTGGCGGGCCTTGCTCGTGGGGCGCGCAGCTCCGCTCCCCGGATGCTCGCAGGCGTTCTTCTGC
>JAKDIE010000368.1 GCA_030450655.1 Ruaniaceae bacterium | reverse complement strand
TGCGTTGAGAATCTCCTCGCGCGATGCGGGATCGAGGTTGTTCGTCGGCTCGTCGAGGAGCAGCACATTCGCGCCCGAGACCACCAGCGTGGCGAGCGCCAGCCGGGTCTTCTCCCCACCGGAGAGGACAGCGGCGGGCTTCTCGGCGTCGTCGCCCGTGAAGAGGAACGAACCGAGGACCGAGCGCACCTGCGTGTCGTTGAGGTGCTCGGAGGCGCGGCGCAGGTTCTGGAAGACCGTGGCGTTCGTGTCCAACGACTCGTGCTCCTGCGCGTAGTAGCCGAGGCGGAGGCCGTAGCCGTCCTGGACTTCGCCCGTGTCCGGATCCTCGATGCGCGAGAGCAGGCGGAGCAGGGTGGTCTTGCCCGCGCCGTTGAACCCCAGGACCACCACGCGCGCACCGCGATCGATCGCCAGGTTCACGTCCGTGAACACCTCCAGCGAGCCGTAGTTCTTTGACAGCCCCTCGGCCGTGAGTGGAACCTTGCCGCACGGCACCGGCTCCGGGAAGCGCAGGTGCGCCACCTTCTCGGCCGCGCGGACGTCGTCGAGCCCATCCATCATCTTCTCGGCGCGGCGGATCATGTTCTGCGCGGCCACGGCCTTCGTGGCCTTCGCGCGCATCTTGTTGGCCTGGACCATGAGGGCGCTGGCCTTGCGCTCGGCGTTGGAGCGCTCCTTCTTGCGGCGCTTCTCATCGTCCTCGCGCGCCTTCAGGTAGGCATCCCAGCCGAGGTGGTACTGATCGAGGACGGCGCGGTTGGCGTCGAGATAGAAGACGTTGTTGACCACCTCTCGCACGAGACTCACATCGTGCGAGATCACCACGAGGCCGCCTGAGTACGTGCGGAGGTAATCGCGTAGCCAGGCGACGGAATCGGCGTCAAGGTGGTTGGTGGGCTCGTCGAGGAGCAGGGTGCGGGCGCCGGAGAAGAGGATGCGCGCGAGTTCCACGCGGCGGCGCTGGCCACCCGAGAGCGTCTCGAGGGGCTGGTCCATGACGCGATTCGGCAGGCCGAGGTTCGCCATGACGCGGGCGGCCTCAGACTCGGCGGCCCAACCTCCTGATGCCGTGAACTCGGCGTCGAGGCGGATGTAACGCTCCATCGCCTTGTCCCGCTTGGCGCCCGTGCCCGTGGACATCTCCTTCTCGGCGCGGCGGATGCGCTTAAGGACCGAATCGATGCCGCGCGCCGAGAGGACTCGATCGCGGGTGGTCTGCGTGAGATCGCCCGTGCGCGGGTCCTGCGGCAGGTAGCCCACGGTGTCCGTGCGGCTGATCTGGCCCGAAGCCTCCAGTGCCGAGTGCTCTTCCCCCGCGAGGTGGCGCGTGAGCGTGGTCTTGCCCGCGCCGTTGCGTCCCACCAGGCCGATCCGCATCCCGGGCGCCACACGGAAACTTGTGGGCGCGATGAGTTCGCGATCGCCGATGCGAAGCGCGAGGTCCTGGGCAACAATCACCCGGCTACCTTACGCGCTCCTCGCGCTCCCCGGCCAAGGGAATTGCCACAGTGGGGCCATCATCACAGGCGCTCGAGTCCTTCGTTGCCGGTGAAGAGATCTTCGACTCGCGAGGTGAGCCTGCCGCGGAGCACCTCGTGCCCGTCGAGGCTGGCGACCGCGGCGACGCCCCGTACCGCGCTGGTGAGGAACATGCCCACGCGCCCGGCGCGGACGTCATCGAGGATATCGCTGCCGAGCGCGTGCTCCCCCACCGGGATTCCCCAGTGCACGGCCCGCGCCAGGAGACCGGCGCGGGCGATCCCCGGCAGGCATCCCGATGAGAGCGGCGGCGTCACCAGTCCCTTTCCGAGATCGACGAAGACGTTCGTGGTGGTTCCCTCGCACAGCTCCCCTCGGGTGTTGAGCCAGATGCCTTCGTCGGCGGGGTGGGCGGATCGCGCGGCTAGGACGTTGTCCGCCATGGAGAGAGTTTTCAACCCGGCGCTCGGCGAGTTCTCGTTGCGGCGCCAGGGAAGAGTGACGGCGGCGAGCGGGCGTGGGTCTAAAGCGAACGGGGTGGCCGAGATGATGACTCTCGCGGGGCCGGGCCCGCGTCGCAGCCCCGCCGGGCCATCGCCCGAGGTGACGGTGATGCGCCCCCTGCCGTCCCCGCG
>JAKDIE010000367.1 GCA_030450655.1 Ruaniaceae bacterium | reverse complement strand
TGCGGGCAGCGCCGTCTCGCGCGTGACGTCATGGGGGACGTGCTGCAACGAGGTGGAGCTCGCCACGGCCACGTGCGTGTCCGCGCCCAGGCGGGCGCGCAGCTCGTCCAGTACGGCGGCGGAGGCCCGCAGGTCATTGCGCCACACGTTGCGGCCCGAGACCACGCCGGCCACCACGGTACGGCCCGCGAAGAGTTCCACATCGTCCGGAATCGTGCCGCGCACGAGATCCAGGCCCACGGCGTCGATCGCCGTCTCGGCCAGCGGCGCGAGGTTCTCGCGCAGCTCGCCGTACGTGGCGGCCACGAGGAGCTTGGGGCGCTCCACGCGGGAGGCCAGCGCGCCGTAGGCGCGCGTCACGAGCGCGGGCACGTCCACCGGCCAGTCCGCCGCGAGCGCCGGCTCGTCCAGCTGCACCCACTCGACGCCCGCCGCGGCGAGGCGCGCCAGCAGGGTCACGTACGCGGCCACGATCTCATCGAACCGGTCGAGAGGCGAGAACCCCTCCGGTGCCCCCTCGGCGGCCTTCGCCAAGAGTGCGAGCGTCACGGGCCCGACGACGACGGGGCGGAGGTTGGGTGCCTCCGTGGCCAGTTCCACCACGCGGTCATCGACGAGGCGAATCTCCGTCTCGGGGCCGATCTCGGGCACCAGGTAGTGGTAGTTCGAATCGAACCACTTGGTCATTTCCAGTGGCGGGCGCGCTCCCTCTCCGCGGGCCACCGTGAAGTAGCCGGCGAGATCGAGGGGGCCGGTGCCGAGTTCGGAGAACCGCGCGGGCACGATGCCGAGGGAGGAGGAGATGTCCCACACCTGGTCGTAGGCGGAGAAGTCCGCAGGTTGCACGTCCAAACCCAACTCGGTCAGGCGGGCGCGGGTCCCGGCGCGCACTGCGGCGAGGGCGTCCGCCGTCTCCTGCGCGGATGCACGCCCGGCCCACATGGCCTCGACGGCCTTCTTGGTCTCGCGGTTCGGACCGATCCTCGGGTATCCGAGAACCGTTGCGCGTGGGAAGAGGCTCATGCCAGTCCTTTCGTTGGAAGTGGGTGAAGAAGTTCACGCTCGGCCAGTTCTGCACACAGTGCGGCGGCTGGCCGGGCTTGATTGAAGGTGAAAATGTGGATGCGTTCGGCGCCAACGGCGATCGCCGCCTGGACGAGGTCTGCCGTCAGCGCGATGCCCCGATCGAAGCGTTCGGCCTCGGGGAGAGCTGCGAGCGCCGCCACGGCCGGCGGCACGGCAACCCCGGTGAGGGCGGCGAGGCGCTCGAGCCGCGGCGGGTCCGTCAACGGGATAATCCCGGGGATGATCGGGATGGTCACTCCGGCGGCGCGGGCCGCCTCAACGAGGAGAACGTACTCTGCGGCGTCGTAGAAGAGTTGCGTGATGGCGTAATCGGCGCCGGCACGTTCCTTCGCCAGTAGGTAGCGTGCCTCCGCCTCGCGTAGTGCGGCCTGAGGCTGCGCCGAGACTGCACACCCCACACGGACGCCGTCGATGCCATCCTCGCGCTCCACCTCGTGGACGAGTTCAACGAGCTGCGACGCATAGTCCAGGCCGCCCGGATACGTAGTCCACTCCTGGTGGGGCGGCGGATCGCCGCGCAACGCCAGCACGTCCCTGAGGCCGAGGCTGAAGAGCCAGCGCACGTGGGCTTTGAGATCGGCCCGCGAAGAGCCCGTCACCGTCAGGTGAGCCACCGGCGCCACTGCTGACTGTGCGATGATCCGCTGGACGAGGGCGTGCGATGCCTGCCGCCCAGGCGCCGTGGAGGGGTAGGTCACCGAGACGCACTGCGGATCCCACTGAGCGAGTTCCTGCACCGTCTCCCACGTCGCTTCGACAGCCTCCGGCTTGCGCGGCGGGTAGAGCTCAAACGAGACTCTCACGCGGTTGCTTCTCATATCCGTCTCCATCGGTCCCGGCGGAAGCACCCTCTCCGTACAAGGCGGGGGTTGCTGCGGCGTCAGTGAACCGGGTCTCTCGGCCGCTCTGGATGGTCGTTGCAATCATGACGTCGATTTCCCTACCCGAGTCTCCCGGGTCCAGTCCGTGAGACGTGTTCGTCCCCGCATCTCGGGACCACGGTGCCCGGAGACATAGAATCCGAGGTATGG
>JAKDIE010000067.1 GCA_030450655.1 Ruaniaceae bacterium | reverse complement strand
GGCGCGGGCCGTAGGACTGATTGCCGTACGCAAGGGACGAATCTCCCCCACGCGTGCAGCGACACGATGCCAGGGAGACCCTGAAGCTCTGCTGCGCCATGTGATCAGTCGCTTGCCGCTTGGGCGGTCGGATTTGGACCGTCACGCTGGATGGGCGGCGCTCGCAATCGTGGGTAGCGATACACCCGCGGAACTATGGGACCTGAGCATCAGCGAGATACTGTTCGATCTCGGGTGGCGTGATGGCAGGGACAAATTCGAGGCGCCCTCGGCCGAAAGCTCCACTCTGGAGGTCCTCAGGGTTCTCGCCGGCGTGATGCGTACGGGTTGGCGTCTCGCCGGCGTCGACCCCGTGGTTGCGGAGGCCGCACGCGCCGCTACCCGAGCGTGACCAGGACAATTATCAACGCCGGGCTCGCCGAGGAGTTCGGCGGCGAGAATCCTCCACAGTAGCCGTGCCGTGAATCGTGACACGAAGAATGGCCCGATTCGGGCTATTCCAGAATGGCGCCCTGCGATGCGGACTGGACGAGCTTGATGTACTTGCCCAGCACGCCCGTCGTGAACTGCGGCGGCAGCGGCTGCCAGTCCGTCTGGCGGCGGGCCAGTTCGTCCTCGTCTACGAGCAACTCCAGGGTCTTGTTCGCAACGTCGAGGCGTATCCGGTCACCGTCGCGCACAAAGGCGATGGGGCCGCCGTCGACCGCCTCAGGAGCGACGTGGCCGACGCACAGCCCCGTGGTGCCACCGGAGAATCGCCCATCGGTGAGCAGTAGCACGTCCTTCCCAAGGCCGGCGCCCTTGATCGCGCCCGTGATCGCGAGCATCTCCCGCATGCCGGGGCCACCCTTCGGGCCCTCGTAACGGATGACGACGACGTCGCCGGCGGCGATCGTGCCGTCCTCGAGCGCGTCCATCGCGGCACGCTCGCGCTCGAACACGCGGGCGGTGCCCTCGAAGACGTCGGCGTCGAACCCAGCGGATTTAACGACCGCTCCATCGGGGGCGAGCGAACCGCCGAGGATCGTGATCCCGCCCGTGGCGTGGATGGGATTGCTGATCTGACGGAGGATCACGCCGTCGAGAGCTGGCGGATCGAGCTCGGCGAGATTCTCTGCGACGGTCTTGCACGTGACGGTGAGGCAGTCGCCGTGCAGCAGACCCACGTCGAGTAGTGCCTTCATGACGACGGGCACTCCACCCTTCCGATCGACGTCATACATGACGTACTTGCCGAACGGTTTGAGATCGCCGAGGTGGGGAACGCGGTCCGCGATGCGCGAGAAGTCATCGAGCGTGAGGTCCACCTGCGCCTCGCGCGCGATGGCCAGCAGGTGCAGCACGGCGTTCGTGGACCCACCGAACGCCATCACTACGGCGATCGCGTTCTCGAGCGACTTCTTCGTGATGATCTGGCGCGCGGTGATGCCCCGGCGGAGCAGTTCGACGACGGCCTCGCCGCTGCGGTGCGCGTACATGTCGCGGCGTCGATCCGCCGAGGGTGGGGACGCCGAGCCAGGAAGCGACATGCCCATCGCCTCGGCCACGGACGCCATCGTGTTCGCCGTGTACATGCCGCCGCAGGCGCCCTCGCCGGGGCAGATGGCGCGCTCGATCCGATCCACATCTTCTTGCGCCATGCGACCGCGGGCGCGTGCCCCCACGGCTTCGAATGCGTCGATGAGGGTGACGTCCTTCTCCGTGCCATCGGTGAGTTCCACCTTGCCGGGCATGATCGTGCCCGCGTAGAGGAACACGGAGGCGAGGTCGAGGCGCGCGGCGGCCATGAGCATGCCGGGCAGTGACTTGTCACAGCCCGCGAGCAGCACCGTGCCATCGAGTCGCTCGGCCTGAACCACGGTCTCGACCGAATCGGCGATGATGTCACGCGAGACGAGGGAGTAATGCATGCCCACGTGCCCCATCGAGATGCCGTCCGAGACGGAGATCGTGCCGAACTGGAGCGGGTAGCCGCCCCCAGCGTGCACCCCCTCCTTGGAGGCCTGAGCGAGGCGATCGAGGGAGAGGTTGCAGGGTGTGATCTCGTTCCAGGAACTCGCGATCCCAATCTGCGGCTTGGAAAAGTCCTCATCCCCCATGCCCACGGCGCGGAGCATGCCTCTCGAGGCGGTCGCTTCGAGGCCGTCCGTGACCTGGCGGCTGCGCGGTTTGATGTCCGGCGTGCTGGAGTCGTCGCTCATGACGATTCAGTGTAGAACGCCGCGGCGCGAAGCGCGATGGGTCGGCAGAGAGCCGCAGACATGCCAATGGGCCGCCCTTAGACCCAGAAGGTCGCCAGTACACGTTGATATTCCAACGAACATTCGTCTGGCTGGCAGTATTTTAGCCCACGACTCCCTGGGAAGACACTGGTCAAACCTGGCATATCCGACAATCTCCGATTGTCGCGGGTTCCGTTCGGATTGGAGGTACCAACGCCCGGGTGCTCTGGGTATCGGATCACGTACTTTCGGGCAAGATGTCGTCCACAGCGGGTGAAGAAGCGACAATTCCGATGATTCGGTCCAGCCATTCGCGCGCAGTGGCCACGTCAGGCAGCACCGAGGTCTGTCCATCGATCTGTGTCTCGGCCCGCGCATCTGCATAGGCGAGGTCCCACCCATCCATCGCACGTAGCGGAAGTGGTGGCCAGACCTGCTGTCGCCGCCAGTCGAACGTGCGCAGACACAGTTGGCATAGGCTCCGCAGGTCAGGACCAGCGTTCCAGAGTAGTTGCAGGTCAACCAGATCGTGCGCGCGCCGGTATGCCGGGTCGGTGACTGCGTGGAGCTTCTGTGCGATTTGGTACTCCAGATCGACCAGTTCGACGGGCTGTAACTCACCGAATCCGAAGTGGGCACCGAACTGTACGAGTTCACCATCGATCTCTCTCCGAGTGTGTGCGTGAGAGTCAATCTCGGGGTCCGAGACCTCGACATCGAGCGAACCCCAAGCGTGGCCGAGGAACGCGATCGAAACCCGGTACGGGTGCATCACATATTCCGGCCGGGTGAGCCCTGGATCATGCAACTTTACGGCCCGCAGCGTCGCGGTGAATGCGACGCGGCTCGGTGCGTCAGGGTTGCGGCGCTGCTCGCCCTTCGACGGCGGCACAGTTCCCCATCCCTCAGCCAGTCGCGCGCGGAACGCCTGCCCGAACTCTTCGCCACGAACGCGGGTTGAGACGTCAAGATCTGAGGTGGCTCGCGTGCCGCGCTCACCGAAGCGCAACTTCAGGCCCATGCCACCCTTGACCGCTGCGACGTCGGGCAGCATCTGCGACACGATCAATGTGCACAGCATTACTCGCGCCCGCGCGACGGGGATTCCCAACGCAGCCGCGACCTGTACGAGCCGACTATTGAGTTGCGTCACATTGAGTGGCGGGATTGTTCCACTCATACCGATGCGACCTTACGCACAGCGACATCATTCCCTTCGATAAGGCCCCGCCGCAGTGCCTCATCAACCAGGACCTCCCACCGATCCGGCGGCATCCGATCCCGGATGTCTTCCAATGCCCGCCGGACCGTGGTCGCTGGGATGCCTTCGTAGCGGGTGAGATCCTCATCAGGCACGTCGGGGCAGTTCTCGAGTTCCATCCATCCTGGCAACGTGCGTCGCACGCGGCGGCGGGTTCCTACACGTATCTTCGGTGGGTTGAACTGCCCGATTCCGACCGCCTCGAAGACAGACTCGCGGTGCAGAAAGGCGCCATCTCCCGCGAGGTTCACCGCGATCACCGACTCAGTGAGCGACGTCGCCGGTACATCACAATGTACGTAGACGCCCTGCCCGTACCCGCGGAGCGCACCACGAGCAGCGAGCTTCCGCACCTCAACCGCAGGAACCCCAGCATCCTCCGCCTCGGTGACGGTAACCACACCATGCCGTGACGCAGCGACCTCCCACAGGTCATGACGATAGCCCATCGCTTCACCTCAATGTCAATAGTGTACTGAATACAGTACGTGATTGACATCGAACACGCAATGATGTCGAGTCCTCATATCTCAGTACACTCGCCTCCCTCGACAACTGGTGACGTCACTTGAAAGCTGGTCGGTTAGGCGTTTGAAAAGTGAACACTCAGCGATTGGAGTGTGATTACGTTGGGGAACTGGGCGTTGATCAGGAAGCATTCCGCTGAGGGCGTGCCAAAATGAGAGGATCGCGTCGCCGTTGGGGATCTCGCGGACCACGGTCATCACGGCAGTGACCTCGGATGTGACGCCTCGGTATGGCCACGGGCCGGTGCCGACGTCAATCACGCAATTTCGCCAAGCGGCCTCACATGCGGCAGCTTGTATCGCCCGTACGCGTTCAGTTGCAACGCGAGGAGACCGCCAACCGCTGCGATCGGAATCAGGTAGTAGTTGAGATCGCCGTCGATGATGAAGAAGTCATCGATCTCATCCGGATCGTATGCAGTCTTGACGCGCCCCGATGTAGTGATCGAAGCAATCCAGTGACCGCCCACCTTTCGTGTGGTGGTCTTGACCTGTACGCGCCGAGTTTCCTCACCTCTCGAGTTGGACACGACCAGATCGAAACGGCACGGCTCAAGCGGCCATGAAATGGTGTAACCACAGAGCTTGAACCACGCAGCAGCTAGCAAACCCCCTGCACTTCCCAGATGGTCGAGGCGTGGTTGCAGATCGTCTCGTTCGAGCACAACTTCGTCCACAGCGAAGTGCGACGCGTCGATACCCAGTCTCACTGCATGCCCCTTTAGGAGCACTGCGGATGAACCACCCTTAAGCCCCAGCCTCCGCGAGACTTCTGACCAGGAACACGAATTCGAAACTGCCTCTCGTAACTCGTCTTCGGTCCAGCGACGTGGAATACGGAAGTGGGTCCAATCGGCGCCAATCCGCTCAGCGTGATTCTGAACGGAACGCCGTGACCCGGCTGACGTGCCCCGAAGCCCCAGCGAGCGAAGAACGCCTCGCCATGAGATTGATGACTCGATCGCAGCGAGTAACTGTTCGTCTGTGTAGGTACGTGTGTCTGTCATAAACCAACGCTACTGGCGACCACTGACACGGCCTCTGTGCTCTCATTGACGCATAGCTCACCCTGGTTGGGCGCCGCGCGAGACACCGATGTGGTGCTCGAGGTGGAAATGCCAATGGGCCGCCTATCGTTTCCGACAAGCGGCCCGTTTTCGTTGGGATCCCAACGACACTTGGTCGGGCTGACAGGATTTGAACCTGCGACATCACGGCCCCCAGCCGTGCACTCTGACCAAACTGAGCTACAGCCCGTTTACCTCGACCAACTATAGGCCACGGTGCCGCCGTCTACCGAATCAGCGATCCTCGAGATCGTCGCTTGGCGCCATGACGGGAGCCGCGCAGGCCGGAGCCGCCATGGGCCACTTCCCCGTGAACACCGAGTAGGTCACGAAGCTGGCCGCGAGCCCGGCGGAGATGGCCAGCGCGGGAAGATCGAACGAGGTGAGCGCAAACGCCCACAGCACCACCGCGAGCACGCCGCGGATGACCCGCTCTCTCGGCCCAGCCACGCACCCCATGAGCTACCTCTTCCGCTTCTCGCGCACGCGCACCGCGATCTCGATGGGCGTGCCCTCGAAGCCGAAGGTCTCGCGCAGCCGCCGCTCGATGAAGCGCCGATACTGCGCCTCGATGAAGCCCGAGGCGAAGATCACGAAGCGCGGCGGACGGTTCTGCACCTGGGTTGCGAACAGGATCCGCGGCTGCTTCCCACCGCGCACGGGGTGCGGGTTCGCGGCCGTCAGCTCGCCCAGGAACGCGTTGAGGCGCCCCGTGGAAATGCGCGTATCCCAGGAATCGAGCGCCACATCGAGCGCCTTCGTGAGCTTGTCCACGTGCCAGCGGGTCTTCGCCGAGATGTTCACGCGCGGCGCCCACTGCATCTGTACGAGCTCGCGCTCCGCCTCCCGCTCGAGGTAGTAGCGGCGCTCCTCATCCATCAGATCCCACTTGTTGTACGCGATCACGAGCGCCCGGCCCTGATCGATCACCTGCTGCACCACGCGCACGTCCTGCTCCGAGAACGGCTCCCCAGCGTCAATGAGGACGACCGCGACCTCCGCCTTCTCGATGGCGGATTGCGTCCGGAGGTTGGCGTAGTAGTCCACTCCCGAGGCCTGGTGCACGCGGCGCCGGATGCCCGCCGTATCGACGAACACCCATTCCCGCCCGCCGAGCGTGATCACCTCGTCCACCGGATCGCGGGTGGTGCCGGCAACATCATGCACGACGACGCGCTCCGAGCCCGCAAGCGAGTTCAGCAGGGAGGACTTCCCCACGTTGGGGCGGCCCACCAGCGCCACGCGACGCGGCCCGCCGTCCGGAATCACGCCGGAGCCCGGCAGATCTTCAGGGACCGCCGCCACCGCGGCGTCGAGCAAGTCACCGATGCCACGCCCGTGTAGCGCCGAGATCGGGTACGGCTGGCCGAGGCCGAGCGACCACAGCTCGGCAGCATCGATCTCCCCCGCCGGCCCGTCCACCTTGTTGACGGCCAGCACCACGGGCTTGCCCGCGCGGCGCAGCATCTGGACCACGCGCTCGTCGGTATCCGTGGCGCCCACCGTGCCGTCCACCACCAGCAGCACGGCGTCCGAGCCGGTCACGGCAACCTCGGCCTGCTCGGCCACGCGCTTATCGATCCCTGCGACGTCCACCTCCCAGCCGCCAGTGTCCACGAGGATGAAGCGCGTGCCCGCCCACTCGGCCGGGTAGCGCACGCGGTCCCGGGTGACGCCGGGCGTGTCCTGAACAACCGCTTCACGGCGGCCGAGGACTCGGTTCACGAGAGTGGACTTGCCCACGTTCGGGCGCCCCACGATCGCAATCACTGGGACGCGGTCCTCCGCCAGCGCGGCCACGTCGTCCCCGCCGTCGGACTGGACGATCGCGAGGTCCTCGTCCGTGAGCTCCCAACCCTCGAGGCCGCTCCGCAGCGCCTGCGCGCGGGTGTCCTCGATCGGGTCACGGTCAGATTCTGGGAACTCAGTCATTGGGCTATTGTCGCCTACCGGCACGGTGTCAGTGAAACGCATTCCGAAGCCGTGGTGTGGACTGTGT
>JAKDIE010000366.1 GCA_030450655.1 Ruaniaceae bacterium | reverse complement strand
TGCGAGTGCCTCTCCACAAGCCCGGCAAACCCACCTCGGCGCGCATGGAGTACCGCGCGCTCGATTCCGCCGCGAACCCGTACCTGGCACTCGCCGTCATCCTCGCCGCCGGTCTCGCCGGGATCGAGAATGAGTACGAACTCCCGCCGGGGGCGGACGATAACGTGTGGGATCTCTCGGACGCCGAGCGGAAGGCGATGGGGATCGATCAGCTACCCTCATCGCTGGAGCGGGCGATCTCGGATCTGATGGGGTCAGAGTTGGTGGCGGAGGCTCTGGGTGAAGAGGTCTTCGACTACGTGGTGCGAAACAAGCACCAGGAATGGCAGGACTACCGGCACCAGATCACGCCGTGGGAGCTCGAGCGCTTCATGACGCGCCACTGAGCATGGACGTATCCAGGGGAGACCTCGCCCGGCGCGGGTTTGCGGATACGGAGAGGTCCTCACGCTTCCTGGCGGCGCCGGAACTCGATTTCCTGGACCGTGAGGTTCTCCTCGAGGCTCTTTCGCAGACGGCGGAGCCCGATCTCGCACTGCTCGCGCTGCTGCGTCTCGTTGAGGCCGGCGGCACGATCGGCCCCGAGGATTCCTCGTGGATGAGTGCGCTCCGCATCTTGGGTGGATCCCGCTATTGGGGTGACCAACTCATCGCACGCCCGGCGCTTCTCTCCGATCTGGCAGCGGATCCTTTCGAGGAGCACTTCAGCACGGTGTACCGGCGCATTGCGGACTCGCTTAGACCCATCCTTGACGATCCACGTGGGTTCGGGGACGCCGTCGTCCATCTTCGCCGCACATACCGGAGGGAGATGCTTGGGATCGTTTCGCAGGATCTCGACGACTCTGCGGCGGATCGGGAGTCCGCTGAGAGGACGATGCCCTTCGCGGGCCGCTCGATCGCGAATCTCGTGGGGGCCACGCTCGAAGGTGCCCTCATGATTGCGCGTTACCGGCACCCCGAGGCGGCTGGCGTGCCGTTCGCGATCATCGCGATGGGCAAGACCGGGGCGGAGGAGTTGAACTACATCTCCGATGTGGACGTGATCTATGTGTGCGAAGGCGGGGATGCGGCGGTGGAGGCCGCCACCCTGCTGGCCACAACGGTCACGCGGATCGTCTCGGAGGTCGCTCCGGAGCCGCCATTGTGGCCGCTCGACGCGAACCTGCGGCCGGAGGGCAAGGACGGGCCGCTGGTGCGCACGCTCGATTCGCACGTGCACTACTACAAGCGGTGGGCGAAGACGTGGGAGTTTCAGGCGCTCCTGAAGGCCCGCCCGGTGGCGGGAGATGAGAATCTTGGCCACCGCTACGTGGAGGCTCTCGCGCCCATGGTGTGGACCGCCGTCGAACGCGAGAACTTCGTGGAAGACTCCCAGGAGATGCGCCGCCGCGTCGAGGCGCACGTGCGGGCGCGGGAGGCGGAACGGCAGCTGAAGCTCGGACCCGGGGGTCTGCGGGACGTAGAGTTCACGGTCCAACTGCTCCAGCTCGTCCACGGGCGCACCGATGAGAGCTTGCGGGCGCGTAACACCCTCGATGCCCTCGCGGCCTTGGCGCACGGCGGCTACGTGGGGCGCGACGACGCCGCCGAACTCGCCAGCTGCTATGCCTTCCTCCGGGCGCTGGAGCACCGCATTCAGCTCGACAGGATGCGGCGCTCCCACGTGGTTCCCACCAAACCTGAGGAACTGCAGCGGCTCTCGCGCCTGCTGGGTGTGGACGATATCGATCGCGAGTGGGCCCGCACGAGGCGGCGGGTGCGCGAGCTCCACGAGGCGATCTTCTACCGGCCGCTCCTGCCGCTGACGGCGCAGCTGAGCGCCTCGGAGGTGGCTCTCTCTGGGGAGGCGGCGACAGCACGATTGCAGGCGATCGGATACGTGGATCCGGCGGGGGCGATGCGGCACATTGCCGCACTCACCGATGGGTTGACGCGCAGGGCTGCGATCCAGCGCCAGTTGTTGCCGGTGATGCTCGGGTGGCTCGCGCAGGGTCCGCGTCCCGATACGGGCCTGCTCGAGTTCCGGAGATTCTCGGAGCAGCTCGGCACCACGCACTGGTATCTGAAGCTGTTGCGCGATAACGGCGCCGTGGCGGAGCGACTCGCCACGATTCTCGCC
>JAKDIE010000066.1 GCA_030450655.1 Ruaniaceae bacterium | reverse complement strand
GTGGCCTGGATTCTGCGACTGCGGCTACGCCTACGCGCAGAATGACGAAGGGTGGCAGGGTCTGGGAAGCGCACGCATGAACGGGGTTGTGGCCTGGATTCTGCGACTGCGGCTACGCCTACGCGCAGAATGACGAAGGGTGGTGCAGTCTCGTGTGAGTGGAGAGGATAGGTCAATGACCCGCATCGGTATCGTTGGCACGAACTTCATCAGCGACTGGTTCGTGGAGGCAGCGCGAGCCACCGGCGGGCGGGTTGAGGCTTCTGCCGTCTACTCACGCACGCAGGCCCGCGCCGAGGAGTTCGCGGCGAGGCACGGCATCCAGGGGGCGTTCGACGAGTTCAACGCGATGATCGCCGGGGTTGACGCCGTCTACATCGCCAGCCCCACTAGCGCGCACTTTCCGCAGGCGATGGCGGCGATCGAGGCCGGGTGCCACGTGCTGGTGGAGAAGACCATCACCTCCTCCCTCGTCGAAGCGCAGGGCCTTTTTGAGCGTGCGGAGGGCCGCGGCGTCGTCGTAATGGAAGCCGCGAGACACATTCACACTCCGGAGTTCGCGGTGATTCGCGGCGCGCTGGGGCAGCTGGGTGTGCTGCGGTACGCGTGCTTCGAGATGCTGCAGTACTCCTCGCGGTATGACCGCTTCCGCGCGGGCGAACGCATGAACGCATTCGATCCGGCGCTCGGGAACGCCGCGCTGGTGGACATTGGGGTGTACCCACTCGAAGCGGCGCTCGATCTCTTCGGGGAGCCCGCGTCCCACACGGGCACGAGCGTGCGGCTTGAGAACGGGTTCGAAGGTGCGGGGAGCCTGCTGCTGGACTACGGATCGATGAGTGTGGCCGTTGCCTACTCGAAGATCGCGCAGGGCAGCGGCGTCAGCAGCATCGCGGGGGAGGACGGGGAGTTGGTGATCGACTCGCTGTCTGAGCCGTCGCGGATCGAGGTGCGGCGCCGGGGTGAAGTGCCGCAGCACCTGCTCGGCGTTGCGAAGGTTCGTCCGGCGGAGACGATGCGCCACGAGCTGATCGCGTTCGCGGATCAGGTCGAGGCGGGAGCGATCGATCCGCGTTGGAGGAACGTGACGCTGGCGGCGCGGCGGATCATGGACGAGCACCTCGCCCGGTGAGAGCCGCCGCGTCGCAGCTGGGATCTGGCTGGTAACGTATTCCCATGGAAGCGACAATCGACTCAACCGGACGAATCCTGATCCCCAAGCAGCTACGAGATGCGGCTGGGCTCGCGCCGGGAACGAAGGTGGATATCTCCTGGTACGGGAGCGGCGTGCAGATCGCTGTTGGGGGTCGCACGGCACGGCTCGTCCGCGATGAGGATGGACGATTGGTTGCCCACAGCTCAACGCCGGTGACGGACGATGTCATGTACGCGTTGATCGATTCGAGCCGCCGGTGAACTCGGTGGGATTATGCGCCGTCGATACAAGTGTGGCGGTGCCGCTGCTCGTGGCTTCGCACGAGGCGCACGAGCGCGTCGTGAGGTGGGCCTCGGAGCGTGAGCTTGTTCTGAGCGGGCACGCGCTTAGCGAGACCTATTCGGTGTTGACGCGCCTCCCCGGCGAGGCGCGGCTGCGCGCGGTGGACGCGGCCACCCTGATTGATGCCAACTTCGGTGAAGTGCTGGCCGTGCCAGATGCGGCCGCGAAGGGTGTGCACCGAGAGTTGGCGCGGCTCGGGATTGAAGGAGGCGCGGTGTATGACGGCATCGTCGCCTTGGCCGCACGTGAGAACGGCGTGACCCTCGCAACCAGGGACGTGAGGGCACGCGCCACGTACGAGGTGGTTGGGGTGCGAGTAGAGGTGCCTTTCGATCGTTCGTAGCTCGGATCCGCAGCGTGAGTGCGAGCACCTCGCCCGGTGAGAGCCGCCTCGTGTGGGTGGGCCGTGGCAGAGTAGAGGCACGAGAGAGGTGCACCCATGAACATCCAGAATGCAGACAACGAGCGCACACTCAGGCTGGTGTGGCCGCAGTGGCAGGGAGCCGGCCGCGCGAACATCTCGGCGCTGCTGCCCGAGGTCCCGCTGGAGCGAGCCCGCTACGGCTACGTCTATGGCGCGCGCGTGCTGCAAGCGATCCTGCCCGAACACGCCGGCCCAACGGAGTTGGTGCCGGTAGGCGCGAGCGATGACGAGGGCTCGAGCGACGGCGTCGAATCGCGCGGCGCGGTGCTGCGCTCGACGGGAGCCGCGTTGGACGCGATCGCTCGCCACGATCCGGACCGGATCCTCACGCTCGGCGGCGAATGCGCGGTGAGTGTGGCGCCGTTCGCGGCGCTCGCGGCGAAGTACGGCGAAGACCTCGCCATCATCTGGATCGATTCCCACCCCGACGTCGATACCCCCGCCACCGGGTACGACGGCTTCCACTCGATGGCCGTCAGCGCGCTCCTCGGGCACGGCGATCCGCAGATCCTCGACCGGCTCCCGGCCACCGTGAAGGCCTCGCACGTGGCGCTCGCCGGGCTGCACGATTGGGAAGAAGATGCCTACGCGAACGTTGCCGCGTGGGGGTTGCACACCTTCGCTCCGGACGACCTCCGCGAATCGACCGGCCCGCTGCTCGACTGGTTGGCAGCCACGGGCGCGTCCAAGGTGGCGATCCATTTCGACGTGGACACGGTGGATAGCGAGGACGCCGCACTGGGGCTCGGGCAGGTGCCCGGGGGCCTCACGCGCGTTCAGGCGCGCCGCGTGGTGGATGACCTGGGGGCTGCCGCCGACGTCGTCGGGCTGACGATCGCCGAGTTCATCCCGCGCACGGCGCTGGTTGTGGCCGAACTGGTCGAGGGAATGCCGCTGATCCCGCGGGCCGATCCCGTGATCGGCGAGGTCTAGCTGAACCGGGCGAAGACGCGAATCGGGTGCTCCATGTCGCGGACTTCCGTAAAACCCATCGCCTCGTAGAAGGCTCGCTGGCCCGGCTCGTCGTCGGTCATCAGGACCTTTTGGTGCACGTCTTCGTAGGGTTCAAGCACGCGCCGGAACAGTTCGCGGCCGATGCCGGAGCGGTGGTGATCCGGCGACACGAGGATGTCCTGGAGATAGACGATCGTGAGCCCGTCGCCCACGTCACTGACGCGTGCCGCTATCGGAGCGTGGCGAAGAGGTCTGAGCGCAGAGTGTCAGATCGCGCAGCCGTCCGGGCCGCAGGCGTCACCCGTGGCAAGGCTCTGGAGTACGGGATGTGAGGCCGTCCACGCCTGATCGAGCGCGGAGGCGAAAATCTCGCTCGGTTGCGCCCCAGAGACGGCGAACTTCATGTCCAGCACGAAGGTGGGCACCGCCTGGATGCCGAGGGAGGCGGCCTCGCGGATGTCACCCTGAACGGCCGTGATGCGGGACCCCGAGTCCAGTTCGGCCCGGATCTCCTGCTCGTCGAGCCCAGCCCCGAGCCCGATCCGGACCAGCTCATCGGCGTCACCGATGTCCGTGCCCTTCTCGAAGTGCGCGCTGAGCAGCGCCTCCTTCACCTCGTTGGCGGCGCCGTGCTCCTTCGCGAGGTGCAGCAGCTGGTGCGCGCGCAGCGAGTTCGCCACCACGAGGGAATCGAAGTCGTAGCTGAGCCCCTCGCCCGCCGCTTGTTCGGTGACGTGCGCGAGCATCTGGCGCAGCTGCGCCTCCGGCATCCCCTTGCGCGAGACGAGGTACTCGGCCTCGGTGCCGTCGTAGTGCTCGGGCAGATTCGGGTCGAGTTGGTACGAGTGCCACGTGACCTCGACCTGGTCGCGGTGCGGAAACTCGGCGAGCGCGCTTTCGAAGCGGCGCTTTCCGATGTAGCACCAGGGGCAGGCGATGTCGGACCAGATGTCAATCTTCATACTTCCGGCAACCGCGAGTAGGCCGCGGCTATTCCCCGCGGCGAATTGCGACGAGGCGACATCCGCTCTCAATACTGTGTCCGAGCGCGTGGCGCAGCAGGCGCTGGATGAGGCGGCGAAGGGCCGCACCGTCCTCACGGTCGCGCACCAGATGGCTGCCGCCCGCATCGACGGAGTTGCGCCGGGCTCCGAACTGGTGGGCCGCCGTCGGGCAGATGAAGATCCCGCGAACTCGGCTGCGGACGAGGGTTCGCGAACACGCCGCCCACCGAGTTCTCCCTCCTGACAAACGCCGGCCCCACCCCCAATTGCCGGTGGGGCCGCCGCCAGGAGATTCCCGGCCGCGGCCCCACCATGAGGGGGTAAGGCTAGAGTGCTATTCCGAGCACGATCGGCCCAAGCGTCATGACCGTGATGGTGATGAGCACGAGGCCGATCACGTTCAGCCAGATGCCAACTCTCACCATGTCTTTGATCTCGAGGTAGCCCGAGCCGTAGGCGATGGCGTTCGGCGGAGTCGCCACCGGGAGCATGAACGCGCAGGTCGCGGCGAGAGCCACGGGGATCACGAGGAGCATCACGTCCTGGTTGATGCCAGCTGCAACGCCACCCATGATCGGGAGGAACGCGGCGGCGGTTGCCGTGTTGGAGGTCATCTCGGTGAGGAAGATGATCAGGGCCGTCACGGCGAGCACGATCAGCACCACGGGGAGCCCGCCGAGTCCGGCCGAGATGTCGCCGATCCACTGGGAGAGCCCGTTGTTGGTGAACGCGGCCGAGAGTGAGAGGCCACCGCCGAAGAGGAGCAGGACGTCCCAAGGGATCTCCTTCGCCGTCTTCCAGTCGAGGAGGCCAATACCCTTCGAGGGGCTCACGGGGATCAGGAAGAGAGTCAGGGCGATGATGATCGCGATGAGCTCATCCGAGATGCCCGAATCCTTGAACATGGTGGGCAGGAAGATCCACGAGAGGGCGCCGAGCACGAAGACGAGACCAACGAGCTTCTCGCCTCGGGACATGGAGCCGAGTTCTTTGAGTTCGTTCTCGATGAGGGACTTCCCGCCGGGGATGTCATCGATCTCGGGCTTGAAGAAGACGTTGACGAGGAGCCACCAGCCGATCACGAGGAAGATCCACGCCATCGGGGCGGCGAAGAGCATCCACTGGCCGAAGCCGATCACAATGTCGTGGTTGTCCGCGAGGTACGCCCGGAGGAGGGCGTTCGGTGGGGTTCCGATGAGGGTGGAGAGGGACGCGATCGATGCCGAGTATGCGATACCGAGCATGAGGGACTTGCCGAAGTTCGACTTCAGCAGATCCTTGCCCCTCTTGCCCTCGTTGACGAGGGCAAGAACCGAGAGTCCGATCGGCAGCATCATGACGGCCGTTGCGGTGTTCGAGACCCACATGGACAGGAACCCGGTTGCGACCATGAAGCCAAGCACGATCATCTTCGGCTTGGTGCCCACGATCTTCACCGTGGTGAGTGCGATTCTGCGGTGGAGGTTCCAGCGTTGGAGTGCCAGCGCCAGGAAGAAGCCGCCCATGAACAGGAAGATGGTGCCCGAGGAGTATGGGGTCGCCGTCTGGGAGAAGGTTTGCACCTGGGAGAGGGGGAAGATGACGAGCGGGACGAGGGCCGTGGCGGCCAGGGGGATCGCCTCGGTGATCCACCAGGTGCCCATCAGGACAGCGGCGGCCGCCGTGATCTTCAGCCCGTGAACGGTGAAGCGGGCTGTGCCGTCATCGCTCAACACCTCCGCCAGTGATCCGGGGAGTTCGTTCGGCATGATGAAGTAGACGAGGGTGGCGAGGGCCACGCCAAGGAAGATGCCGATGACCTTCCGATGGAGTCGTCGTGGGGGGAGTGGTTTTGCGTCTTCGCCGGCGGCGTGTGACGTGCTTACGCGAATCTCTGGGGTACTCATTATGGGTCTCCGTTGATCGGTCGAGTACACGTATATCTCGACATCGAGAGGGTTTCGATAGGACTGAAGTTACCGTCAGATCGCCGATCGCGCTAGTGGAACGAGAATGTGAGATCGGTGATGTATCTACCGTGAGTGCGCAGGAGTTTCCGGGAGCGTTGCTATTTCGCGGAATCTCGGCAGTTCGGTGGAGTTCCGGTCACCCGCCCCACGAAGGAAGGATCATCACTGCCCAGGCAAGCAGTGGGACCGCGACGATCAGGGCCCAGCACCATGCGAACAGCTTCTTGTAGACATACTCACTCTGGTACGAAGCGTTCGCCACGGCGAGGGCGCCGTTCGTGGAAAATGGGGAAACATCTACGGCTGAGGATGCCACGGCGAGCGCGCCGATCAGCATGGTGGCGCTGATCGCCGCAGGGGTGCCGTCCGCCATCACGAGGAACGGCACCGAGAGCGGAATCAGCGCACCGAGGATGCCGGTCGTGGACGCGAAGGCCGAGACGATGGCGCCGATGAGCAGGATGATGATCGCCGCCATTTTCGGGTCGCCCAGGCCGGCCGCGCTGTCACCCACCCACTGGATGATGCCCTGGCGTTCGAGCATGGACACGTACGTGACGATGCCGCCCACGAGCAGGATCGTGGGCCAGGCGATCTGCGTGATCGATCCCTTCGCGGACTTCGGGAAGAGGAGCGTCAGCACCGCGCCCACGGTCAGCGCCGTGAGTCCCACGTCGAAGCCGAACACGAGGACGAGCAGGGCCATGATGACGATTCCCGCCACGGTGGCACCCCGTTGGACGTTGAGGTGGTGCCACGGGACTTCGCCGAGCGCATCATGCGTGTCCCGCTTGAGGGCGGAGTCGTCGTCGGCATCTTCATTCGCGGGCGCGGGCCGCTGGTACATCAGCCACGTGATCACCACGATGATGAGGCTGACGGCGATCACCACCACCCAGGTCACGGTGGGGTTGTAGAGGGCCACCAGTTGGTCTCCGGAGCGTTCCACCACGGAGTTTACGATCACGCCGTAGACGCCCATCGGCGAGAATGAGCCGGCGGTGGCGCCCTGGATGATGGCCTGCGCCATGGGCAGCGGGTTGAGGCCGTTACGGCGCGAGAAGCTGAGGGCGATCGGCATCAGGATCGCGGCGGCTGCCGGCGTTGCCGCGCCGATGGCCGTGAGGAGGGCCGTCACCCCGAACATCACGAAGGGGAACACGGCCGCGTGGCCGCCCACCATCCGCAGGCCGCCCTTGACGAGCCAGTTCACCGTGCCGTTGTTGGTGGCGAGGGCGAAGAGGTACGTCACTCCGAGCAGGGTGAAGAACAGGCTTAGCGGGAAGCCTTGCTGGATCTCGTGGA
>JAKDIE010000365.1 GCA_030450655.1 Ruaniaceae bacterium | reverse complement strand
TCCCGAGAGCCCACCGAGCTCCACCCGCTCCCCTGCGGGACGCACTCCCGCCCTCGTCTCGGCCGCGGCAAGCGCGTGCCGCGCGCGGTCCAGTGCGTGCACTGTTGCTGGCATGAGCCACCTCCATTCGAACGTGTGTTCGATTGTAGGCGCACCCACTGACATGGTCCAGATATTCGACTCCGAGCGAGCGCGCGCCAGGGTAGCGTGGGAGCAAAGGAGGACACGATGGACCTGACCCGCCCCACAGCCCCGAATCCCTACGAACTTCTCCCTGCCGTTCCCTCATTCACGGTGACGAGCACGGATCTGACCGACGCCGATCCCATGCCTGCGCTGCACACCGCCGGTGGCGGAAACGTCTCACCACAACTCGCATGGGAGGGTTTCCCGCCCGAGACGAAGAGCTTCGCCGTCACCTGCTTCGACCCTGACGCCCCCACGCCCGCGGGATTCTGGCACTGGACGGTCTTGGATGTCGATTCCGACACCACCGAGCTCGAGCAGGGAGCCGGAGAATCGGATCTCACCCTCGCGGGAGCCGCGTTCCATCTGCGGCACGACGGCGGCGGACACTCCTACATGGGTGCCGCACCGCCCAAGGGGGACGTGCCGCACCGCTACATCTTTGCGGTGCACGCGCTCGATATCGACACCCTCGGGCTCGACGAGGACGCCAGCGCCACGCGCGCCGCGTTCACGATGCTGTTTCACACGATCGCGCGCGGATACCTCACGGTGACGTACTCTCACTAGGTGCTTCACGTCGTCTTCTTCTCGCCCAAGATCCCACCGAACACGGGCAATGCCATCCGCATGAGCGCCTGCACGGGTTCGGCACTCCACCTCGTGGAGCCGCTCGGCTTCGAGATGACGGACGCCCACCTTCGGCGCGCCGGGCTCGACTACCACGATCTCGCGCACGTGGAGATCCACCCGGACTTCGACGCGGCCGTGGCCGCGCTGCCCGGCCGCATCTTCGCGTTCACGGGCCACACCACCCACATGTACACGGATATCGAGTACCGGGACGACGACGCACTGCTGTTCGGCCCCGAGCCCGACGGCCTCCCCAAGGAGATCCTCGAGCACCCGGCGATCACCGCGCACGTGCGCATTCACATGGTGCCGGGCGTGCGCTCGCTCAATCTCGCAAACTCGGCGGGAATCGCCACCTACGAGGCCTGGCGCCAGATGGGATTCCCGGGCGGCGTCTAGTGGGCACTCACTGGATTAGTTCCACGCGATCCGGTAATGACGCGGCGAGACCGCGATCGAAGGTTGCCAGCTTCGCGCCCGCACGATGCGCCAGTTCAGCGAGATATGCGTCGGTCACCTGGCGGTGCCCGGTGACGTGTTTCATCGGCACATCGACGTATGCGAGTTCATCGCTCCAGAACTCGACCGCCTCGTCATAGAGCCGCGTCAGGATCGCGACAGCCGTCGCGTGAGACTCCCCCAGACGTAACAGCGCACGTATCATCGCTCCCTCGACAACCGAACACAGGGCGATGCGATCGCCTTGCAGAATCCACCGCGATGCGCGCTCATGATGCTCGTGCTCACGAACCACCAGCGCGATCAGAACGTTCGCATCGAGAAGGTACGCCATCACTCGTCGTCCAGCAGTTCGGCGACCTGCTCGCTGGTAAGCGCCCGACCAATCGAGATCACCGGCAGTCCACTCACGTCATCCGTTGAGATCTCCGACGGTTCTCCGCTACGCGCAAGGCCCAGCGCAGTCAGCTCAGCCAGCACCGACGACATCGACTGCCCCCGTTCGCGTGCCATTTCCGACACACGTCGATGCATGGCGGGCGGTAGATCAACCGTGGTTCTCATGCGTGCATCATACGTGCATCATAAACGATGCGGAAGGCTCAATGCACCTCAACGAAACATCCAGCCGAGCACCCTTGGCACCAGATCAGCGCGTCGCCCGTAGCTCCCAGAAGGCCACGGCGCCCGCAGCGGCCACGTTGAGCGAATCTACTGCGCCGGTCATCGGGATGCGCACCACCGCGTCACACGCGGCGATCGTGCACCGCGAGCGCCCATCCCCCTCTGCGCCGAGCACGAGCGCCCCCCGGGCGTCGTCGTCGAGCGTGGCCGAGAACTCGTCAAGCGCCACGGAATCA
>JAKDIE010000364.1 GCA_030450655.1 Ruaniaceae bacterium | reverse complement strand
CGTGGCCGAAGTCCATGCCCGAGTCCGCGCTGAAGGGCGCGCCGGGCACCTCGGTTGCGACCCCGGTGTTCGATGGTCTGCACACGGACGAGTTGCAGGGCCTGCTCTCCAACACTCTGCCGAACCGCGATGGCGAGCAGATGGTGGGACCGGATGGCAAGGCGCGCCTGTTCGATGGCCGCTCCGGCGAGCCTTTCCCGGATCCGATCTCGGTGGGCTACATGTACATCCTGAAGCTGCACCACCTGGTTGAGGACAAGATCCACGCGCGGTCCACTGGCCCGTACTCGATGATCACTCAGCAGCCGCTCGGTGGTAAGGCACAGTTCGGTGGCCAGCGCTTCGGCGAGATGGAGGTGTGGGCACTTGAGGCCTACGGCGCCGCCTACGCCTTGCAGGAACTGCTCACCATCAAGTCTGATGACATCACGGGCCGCGTGAAGGTGTACGAGGCGATCGTGAAGGGCGAGAACATCTCCGAGCCGGGGATTCCCGAGTCCTTCAAGGTGCTGATGAAGGAGATGCGTTCGCTCTGCCTGAATGTTGAGGCACTCGATGCCTCGGGCACCCCGATCGAATTCAAGGACGCCGATGAGGATGTCTTCCGCGCTGCGGAGGAACTCGGCATCGATCTGTCCCGCCGCCCTGACGCCTCCCGCGTCGACGAGATTTAAGTAAGGAACGGTTTTGCTGGACGTAAATGTCTTCGACCAACTTCACATCGGTTTGGCGGACGCGGATCAGATTCGCGCGTGGTCTTTCGGTGAGGTGAAGAAGCCGGAAACGATTAACTACCGCACGCTCAAGCCGGAAAAGGACGGGCTCTTCTGCGAGAAGATCTTCGGCCCCACCCGTGACTGGGAGTGCAACTGCGGTAAGTACAAGCGCGTGCGCTACAAGGGCATCGTCTGCGAGCGGTGTGGTGTTGAGGTCACGCGCTCCAAGGTGCGCCGCGATCGCATGGGCCACATCAAGCTGGCCGCCCCGGTCACGCACATTTGGTACTTCAAGGGCGTGCCCTCGCGCCTCGGATACCTGCTGAACCTGGCGCCGAAGGATCTCGAAAAGGTCATCTACTTCGCCGCGTACATGGTCACCAGTGTGGACGAGGACGGCCGCCACGAGGATCTGCCGAACCTGCAGGCCGAGATCGATGTGGAACGCACACAGATCGAGTCGCGCCGTAATGTGGACATCAACGGTCGCCTCGAAAAGCTCGAGTCCGATGTGGCCGAGATGGAGGCAGCCGGCGCCAAGAAGGACGCGATCGACAAGCTCAAGAAGTCCGCGGACCGTGAGGTTGCGGCGATTCGCCGCAAGGCGGATAACGATCTGGACATGGTCAACAAGGTGTGGGACCGGTTCAAGGGCCTGAAGGTCGGTGACCTCGAAGGTGACGAGAACCTGTACCGCGAGCTGAAGATCCGCTACGGCATGTACTTCGAAGGTTCGATGGGTGCCGCCGCGATTCAGAAGCGCCTGGCAACCTTCGATCTGGCCGCGGAATCCATTCTGCTGCGCGAGATCATCGCCACGGGCACGGGGCAGCGCAAGACCCGCGCCCTGAAGCGCCTGAAGGTGGTCAACTCCTTCCTGGTCACGGAGAACAGCCCGCTCGGGATGGTCCTCGATGTGGTTCCGGTGATCCCGCCGGAGCTGCGCCCGATGGTCCAGCTCGATGGTGGCCGCTTCGCCACCTCGGACCTGAACGATCTGTACCGCCGCGTCATCAACCGGAACAACCGCCTGAAGAGGCTGCTGGACCTGAACGCGCCGGAGATCATCGTCAACAACGAGAAGCGCATGCTTCAGGAGGCCGTGGACGCCCTGTTCGATAACGGCCGCCGCGGCCGCCCGGTGACGGGCCCCGGAAACCGTGCGTTGAAGTCGATCTCGGACATGCTCAAGGGCAAGCAGGGGCGGTTCCGCCAGAACCTCCTCGGCAAGCGCGTGGACTACTCAGGCCGTTCCGTGATCGTCGTCGGCCCCACCCTGAAGCTGCACCAGTGCGGTCTGCCGAAGGAAATGGCAGTTGAGCTGTTCAAGCCGTTCGTGATGAAGCGCCTGGTGGACCTGAATCACGCGCAGAACATCAAGGCTGCCAAGCGCATGGTGGAGCGCGGCCGCGCCCAGGTGTGGG
>JAKDIE010000065.1 GCA_030450655.1 Ruaniaceae bacterium | reverse complement strand
CGCGAGGTTCGCGAGCGGCTTCACCACCATCCCCTCGCCGCCCGCCCCGGTGAGCTCCTCCCAGCAGGAAACCCCGGACGCGATCGATTCGGGATCGGACGTCTCCACCACCTGGCGGCGAGTACGCCGATCCGCGAGCGCCAGATGCCAGAGGTGATCCCGTTCGGCAAAGCTGGCGCCCTGTGCCGCGAGAATCTGGAACGGCGCTATCTGGACGCCCTCCAGACCATCGGTGTGCCACACGTACCGCTGCCACGCGTTGTTGTATGCACCAATCGCCGCAACTCGATCGCGCGCCCGCTCATGTAGCGCGGCCACGTCGAGCCCACGAGAAGCCGCCCGCTCGAGGGCCTCAAGTTCGGCCGCGGTACTCAACCGGCCCGCGACGCCCGTGGCCGCGTACTGGTCACGAATCAGAGGGCCGGCCTTCAACGACCACGGCAACAGCTCGGCGTCGAACAGGAGCCACGGCGATGCGAGCTCCTCGAAGAGGCCCGCCGCGGTTGCCGCCGCGCTCATCCTCGAGAGGAACTCGCGCTCGAGTGCTGGCGGGAAGAACGCACGCCCCGTGCGCGTGTACACCGCGCCGCGCTCGGGGTGGAGCATCACCACGGCGCGCGAGCCCATGTGCTTCTCCTCGCAGATCACCTGCCCGATCCCCCACTCGGCGAACTGGGAGAACGCCTGATCCGGGTGCTCCAGAAAGCCACTTCGAGTCGCTGAGGCGACCGGGGACATGGTCGGAGGCAGGTACGGAAGCAACCGCGGGTGGAGCGCGAACCGGCTCATCACCTCGAGCGCGCCGGCCGCGGAATCCGCGCCAATACGGATCCGTCCAAGATGCCCCGTCTCCACGTGCCTCGACCCGACGACGTCGCCGAGCCGCAATTCGCCTTCGGCGCGATTCGCTGTGCTCGTGAAGGGCTTCGACGGCGTGTAGTACTCGGCCCGCGCGTCCACGTGGACGGTCTCGCGCTCGGGGTAGCGCAGTGCCGAAAGGCGGCCGCCGAACGCGCATCCGGTGTCCAGGCAGAGGGTGTTGTTGATCCAGTCGAGGGTGGGCGTGGGCGTGTGCCCGTAGATCACCATCGCCTTCCCGCGGTACTCGTCCGCCCACGGGTAGCGCACCGGCAATCCGAACTCGTCGGTCTCACCGGTGGTGTCCCCATAGAGAGCGAAGGAACGCACTCGGCCGGAGGCGCGCCCGTGGTAGGCCTCTTTGAGGCCGGCGTGGGCTACCACCAGGCGACCGCCATCGAACACGAGGTGCGAGATCAGCGAGTAGCACCAGTCGCGGACCGCCTGGCGGAACGCTGGCGATTCGCCTGCGAGTTCGGCGAGCGTGGTTTCGAGGCCGTGCGATACCTGAACGTTGGCGCCGTCGAGGGCGCGGATCAGCTTCGCCTCGTGGTTCCCGGGGACCGCGAACGCGTTGCCGCTGGCCGTCATCCCCATCGCGAGACGCAGCACCCCCACGCTACTCGGCCCCCGATCCACGAGATCCCCCACGAAGACCGCGGTGCGGCCCGCTGGGTGAGCGGCGTCGATCGCACGGCCGTCGTCGTCGTACGTGATCTGGTACCCGAGGAGCTGCAGCAGTTCGAGGAGTTCGGGCAGGCAGCCGTGCACGTCCCCCACGATGTCAAACGGGCCGTGGAGGTGGCGCTTGTCGTTGAGGAGGGGCTCGCGCACGATCGTGGCGCCAGCGATCTCCTCCGGCGATCGGAGGGTGTGGATGGCGCGGAAGCCCTCACGCTGGAGCCCCTTGAGGGAGCGGCGGAGTTGGGAGGCCTGGCGCATCACGGGACCCGCGCCGAAGCTACGATCCGGCCGCTCCTCGTTGCGGGAGATCGCCACCTGCGCGTCCACATCGAGCACGATCGCCACCGGGAGCACGTCATGCTCGCGCGCGAGCGCCACCAGCGCGGTGCGCGCCTCCTTCGAGGTGTTCGTGGCGTCCACCACCGTGAGTAGGCCGCGGCGCAGGCGGGTGCCCACGATGTAGTGGAGCACGTCAAAGGCGTCCGCAGAGGCGGCCTGATCGTTCTCGTCCCCGGAGACGAGGCCGCGGCAGAAATCGGAACTCACCGCCTCGAACGGCGCGAACGCCGTGCGCGCGAACGTGGACTTACCGGAGCCGGAGACGCCGATCAGCGCCACCAGGCAGAGTTCGGGGATACGCAGTTCTGTCATGATGCCGCTCCCTCCTGGCGGGTGAACAGGGCGAGCTGGGTAGGAGCTCCGCAATCGCGCTCGGGTGCGCCGATGCCGCGGTGCGTGACCTCGTAGTTGTGACGCCGCGCCACCCCCGCCGCCCACTCCTCGAACTCTCCACGGGTCCACTCGAAGCGGTGATCAGTGTGGCGAAGCTCCCCCGGGGCGAGGCCGTAAAGGGCGTTGTGCTCGGCATTCGGGGTGGTGACGATGACGTGGCGCGGGCGGGCATGCTCGAACACGTTAGCCTCGAGCGAATCGTGGCGGCCCGGGTCCACGTGCTCGATCACCTCCACGAGGAGGAGTGCGTCGAAGCCGGCGAGGACATCGTCCCGGTACGTCACCGAGGACTGGCGCAGCGTGAGCCGTTCCCGTTGGTGGTCCGAAAGGCGATCGAGGTTGAGTCGCTTCTCGGCGCGCTCGAGTTCGCGGGCCGAGACGTCCACGCCGAGGATGCGCGTGAAGGCGGGATCGTCGAGGAGCGCGCGGAGGTAGAAGCCCTCGCCGCAGCCCACGTCCGCAACGCTCCGGGCGCCAACCTCGCGCAGCACGCCCAGCACGGAATCGCGCCGTTGGATCTTGAGCGGCGTGGTTGTCTCGTCAACATCTGAGGGTGGTGGGGCGTCGTCGGGCACATCATCCACCGCATCCAGGCGGGCTAGCGCGTCCTCAGCCCACTCGCGGCGCGCGAGGTACCGGCGAGTGATCAGCTGCTTCTCGGGGTGAGCGGCGAGCCATCCCTCGCCGCGGCGGATCAGTTTCTCCACCTCATCCGTGCTGGAGTAATAGTGTTTGGTTCCGTCGAGGACGGGCAGGAGCACGTACAGGTGGCCGAGCGCGTCCGAGAGGCGCTGGGTGCCGGTCAGGGTCACGTCGAGGTACGGCGAATCTCCCCATTCGGGGATATCGTACGGCTCGGGCGCGGCGGTCACGCACCAGCCGAGGGGAGTGAAGAGGCGCTCCACGAGGTCCAGCCCACCAGCGTCCCGCATCTCGCGCGCGGCGAGCGCAGGGAGCCGGAGGGTAAGCGGTAGCGGCGCCGCAACGAGCTCCGGGCGGGCGTCGCAGCGTCCGTGCAGCGCGGAGCCGAGCACCCTGGCGATCGCCACGGAGAGCATCGAACCAGCCGCGTAGGGGCGATCGTTGACGTATCCCGCGATGCTGCTGTGGTGACCGTGGCGCACGAGGGCAATCGGATCCACCTCGATCTGGAGGGCGAAGGTGCACGCCTTCGCCGTGGCCTCGGGGTAGTACGCGAGCGCCGTGCCGAATGGCAGATCGAAACGCTGGACCTTGTCCGGGTGCTTGTGGAGGAGGTATCCAAGATCGGTCGCAGGTGGCGCCGTTGACGTCACGGTGAGAAGCATGCGTCCATTCTCACCCGCCGGGCGCGGTCACACGTGATCGGCGCCGT
The DNA here is from genome assembly GCA_030450655.1 of Ruaniaceae bacterium. GTDB lineage: Bacteria > Actinomycetota > Actinomycetes > Actinomycetales > Actinomycetaceae > KH17. Next base: position 3,513 of record JAKDIE010000065.1, on the reverse strand, counting down.
CGAGTTGCTCCACGATGTGCGTGAGGAGGGGCCCGACGACGGCCAGGGTGTCCCGCGCTCCCCCGCGTGATCCGGGAGCATTGACCAGGAGTGCGCGCTCGGCGCCGGGGAGCGCGATCACGCCTGCCACGCCGCGCGAGAGGAGGGCGAGTGGAGTCTTCACGGCACCCGTGCGCCGGATCTCTTCCATCAGGCCGGGCAGCTCGTACTCGACGATCGAAGCGGTCGCTTCCACCGTCACGTCCCGAGGCCCCACGCCCGTGCCCCCCGTGGTCATCACGATGCGGGCGCCCTCGGCAATCGCGGCCGTGACTGCCTGGAGGATCTGATCGGCCTCGTCCGGCACAATCGCCGCTGGGGCAACCTCGAACCCTGCCTCGGCGAGCCCGTCCCGCAGAACCGGGCCCGAGCGGTCCTCGTACACCTCGGCGAACGCCCGATCCGAGCATGTGATCACGGCAACTCGATAACCCATGAACCGAGTCTATGCCGCGCAGGCGCCACGCGAATTCGGCAACGAATCTCACGGGGCACAGCGCGCGTGGGGTGACCGCTTCATGACACGCAAGTGAAGGCACGCGCGCACGGCCGCTACACTTTCGTGATTGAACGCCGTCCCGGGTACGTCAGTGCCAAGGTACGGACGGCGTTGTACCCTCAACAAGGAGTAAAGCAAGTGAGACGATCACGGTTCGGCCTCAGCATCCTCGCGATGGCCACAGCAGGGGCGCTCGCCCTCTCAAGCTGCTCAAGCGGCGACGAGACCCCGGATGACACAACAAACGGTGACGGTGGCACCAGCGAAACCACCGACGAAGGCGCGGCCGCCGGTGGCAGCGACGCCATCATCTCGGTCAACGGCACCGAGCCCCAGAAGGCCCTGATTCCGGCCGCCACCTCGGAGGTTGGCGGAGGCAAGGTAGTTGACGCTCTCTTCGAGGGCCTCATCTACTACGACGCCGAGGGCTTGTCCCACATGGGCGTCGCCGAATCGATCGAGGCAATGAACGAAGAGAGGACACTCTGGGAGATCACGCTCCGCGATGACGCCGTGTTCTCGGACGGCACGCCCGTACTCGCGAACAACTTCGTGGACGCGTGGAACTACGCGGCGAACATCGACAATGCGCTCGACGGCCAGTACTTCTTCTACCCGATCGAGGGATGGAGCGAGGAGGAGCCCGTCGCGGAACTCTCGGGTCTCACCCTCGTGGATGACCACACGTTCACGGTCGCTGCGACCCCGGACTTCCCGGACCGCCTGGGCTACTCGTCGTTCTACCCAATGCCCGATTCGGCGTTCGAGGATCTCGAAGCCTACGGCCAGAACCCGATCGGAAACGGCCCCTACCGGATGGCCGATAGCGACGCGTGGCTGCACGACGTCGAGATCAACCTCGTGAAGAACGAGAGCTACGTGGGCGATCGCGTGGCGCAGAATGGTGGACTGCACTTCAGGATCTACGCCTCTCTGGACGCGGCGTACACCGATGTTCTTGCGGGCAACCTCGACCTCATCGATCAGATCCCCGAGGCGTCGCTTGCGCTGTTCGAGGACGAGTTCCCGGACCGTCACGTGAACCAGACCGGAATGCTCATCACCACCATCACGATCTCGACGAACCTCGAGCACTTCGGGATGGATGAAGAGGGCAAGCTTCGCCGCCACGCTCTCTCGATGGCGATCGACCGCGACGAGATCACTGAGGTGATCTTCAAGGGCACGAACCTCCCGTCAAAGGACTTCACCTCATCGGCGGTTGCCGGCTACTCCGACAGCCTTGAGGGCAACGAGGTGCTCGAGTTCAACCCAGAACTGGCGAAGGAACTGTGGGCTGAGGCCGACGCGATCAGCCCGTTCGAGGGCACGCTCACCGTCTCGACCAACACCGATGGCCCGCACCTCATCTGGGTCGAGGCACTCGCCAACCAGTGGTCCAACAACCTCGGTATCACGAGCGCCCCGAACTCCTATCCGACGTTCGCCGCGTTCCTCGAGGACCGCGAAGCCGACGTGGTGGGTGGAGCGTTCCGTACCGGATGGCAGGCCGACTACCCGGGCATGTACAACTTCCTGGCGCCGCTGTACGCCACCGGTGCCAGCTCGAACCATGGCTTCTACTCGAACCCCGAGTTTGACCAGTTGCTGGATAGCGCGAGCCGCGCTGACACGCAGGAAGCCACGATCGAGAACCTGCTTGCCGCGCAGGAGATCCTCCTCGAGGATCTCCCCTCGATCCCGCTGTGGAACCAGGCAACCACTGGCGCATGGGCCGAGACGATTGGCAACGTGGAGTTCGGCTGGAACTCGGTGCCTCTCTTCTACGAGATCACCGCGAACTAGATGACACTGGTGGGGCCCAGGAGACCACAACACCTGGGCCCCACCAGCCACCTCGCCTCCAAGATAAACGCCACACACCGCACTCCGAAGGTTGATTCGTGCTGAGATACGTCTTCTTCAGGGTCCTTCAAGTGATCCCCGTGCTGCTCGGCACGACATTCCTCATCTACTTCATGGTGTTCTCCATGCCGGGCGATCCGATTGCCGCGATGTTCGGCGAGCGGCAGCCCAGCCAGGCCCTGCTTGATCGACTTTACGAGCAGTACAACCTCGACAAGCCCTTCTTCGTGCAGTACCTGCTCTATCTCAAGGGAATCTTCGTTGGGGACTTTGGTATGAGCTTCTCCGGCGAGCCCGTGAGCCAGGTTCTCGCCCGCGCATTCCCTCCAACCCTCAAGCTCGCCGTCATCGCGATCGCCTTCGAACTCATCTTTGCGGTGATCATCGGCCTGTACTCGGGGCTGAAAAAGGGCAGCTTCTTCGACAACATCAACCTGATCATCGGCCTGCTCTTTATGAGCATCCCCATCTTCGTCATCGCGTTCATCGCCCAATACTTCCTCGGGATCGAACTCGGCTGGTTCCGACCCACGGTGAGTGGAGGCGCCCCATGGGGTGAACTCCTGTTACCGGGCCTCGTTCTCGGGGTGAGCCTCTACGCGACGAGCATGCGGCTCACTCGCGCCTCGGTGATCGACACCCTCAATCAGGACTTCGTCCGCACCGCATATGCGAAGGGCCTGCCGCGCCGCCGCGTGGTTCCCGTGCACGTGCTACGCAACTCCATGATCCCCACCATCACGAACACCGCCACCGATTTTGGCACCCTCATGGTGGGCGCGACTGTTACCGAAGGAATCTTCAACGTGCCCGGAGTCGGCAACGTTCTCTTCAACGCGATTCTTCGCGGGGAGAACGCGACCGTTGTCTCGTTCGTGACGGTGATGGTCCTCATCTATCTCGGCGTGAACCTCTTCATCGACCTTCTCTACGCCGTGCTCGACCCAAGGATTCGCTATGTCTGACCAGCATGCATCAACTCAGAAGCGACGGCTGCCTCGTCCCCCAATCGAGCACGTGGTGGCGCCCCTCGCGGAGACACCCATCGACGCCGTCGACGTTGTCGCGGTCGCCGAGAGGAAGTCAGGACTGTGGATCGACGCCTGGCG
>JAKDIE010000064.1 GCA_030450655.1 Ruaniaceae bacterium | reverse complement strand
GGGGCGTCTCGGGGCTTATGGCTGCAGATGGTGACTAAAGGGGCGTCTTTGGTCACCAGATGCAGCCCGTTCTGCCAGGAGGGTCCCGGTCACGGTCCTTCGATCGTGACCGGGGCGTCCTGGATCACAGCGACTGGCGCGCAGGATGGCGCGTCACGCGTGCAGTATTCAGACGTTGTTCAGGTGTCCGTGGAACACTGGGTGCATGACATTCCTCGTGCGAACGGCAGTTAACTCGCTCGCGATCTGGCTCACCACCTTGATGCTCCCTGGCCTGGCGATCCTTCACGAGACGGAAGAGGCGTGGAAGCAGGTGGGCGTGGTGCTCATCGTTGGCGCGATCTTCACGGCCGTGAACCTGGCGGTGAAGCCCATCGTGATGGTGCTGTCGATTCCGTTCCTGATCCTCACGCTCGGACTGTTCTATTTCGTGGTCAACGCACTCATGCTCCTCCTGACGAGTTGGATCAGCGGCCTCATCGGCTGGGGGCTGTGGGTCCAAGACTTCGGATGGGCGCTCCTGGGCGGCATCATCATCTCGATCATCGCCGGCCTACTGAACGTCATCGCGCCGAGCCCGAGCCGGTAACCTCAACGGATCGCCTCGACCACCTTGCGCCCCAGGATCTCCCCAAGCCCCGGACTCGTCGATACCCTCTCGAACTCGTACGAGTAAAGCCGCGCTTCGCCTCCGTCCGTCCAGCCGGAGAGGGCCGCCAGCTCCGCAGACATTCGTGCGAGCTGAGGTGAGCTTCCTTGGTCCTGAACCGCCTCCACGAGCGCGGCATAGTTATCGTGCCCATGCGGATCCTCTGCCACCGTGCTCGGATCGAACACAAGCGTGACGTGCCGGGCGCTCGGCGTGTTCGCGAGTCCATCAACCGCCGGGACGATGTCGTTGATGTCCTCCAAGTGGAGGGCGAGGACGTCGTCGGGCACAGCATCGTAGTGCCCCACTGGCGTGCCGACAGTCACCACACTCGTCACGTTGAATTCCGCGCGCACCTCAGGGCTCGCCGCGAGCGCCGTCCCCACGAGCCCTCCTTGGGAGTGACCAATGATGGTCACGGACTCGCCAGGCTGGATCGGCGCACTTCGCAGCGCCGCGAGGACCGCAGCCATGAGCTCGCTCGACAGGCCCGCCGTCAACTCAAGATTGGACTCCCAATCCTGCGGATTCTTCCCGCCGATCAGCCCTTGCGTCCCCGGAATCAGCACGGTCCACGCGTACGTCCCATCCCCCACAGGGTGGCTGACGAGCGCAATGCGGCCCGTCTCGTCGCTGAGCGTCCGCGTATCCTTGATCCACTCGAGCGCGCGCGGGATCCCACTGATCGAATCGATCACTGCAGTATCCATTTCGCCGGTGGGCGCACCCACCGCGGGCACCTGCCACACCCGCACGTTCTGCGCGAGCTGCGCGAGATCCGCCCACGCGAGCAGTAGGAGCGCCGCACCCTGTATCGGCCCACGATCCGCCAGGGACTGGGGCCCATCGCGCGTATCCACCCCGATATCCCACGGCCCATCGCGCAATAGATCCCGCAGGCGGACACCAAGCTCCCTCATATCGCCTTGAAGCCCGACGGCGTTCTCTCCGTCACTGTGGCGCTCAAGTCTGCGCAGCATGAGCAATGCCATCGCCCCGATCTGTGTGGCGTCCGCGATCTCCTTTCCGAATGGTGCGCGCCACGAGAGCGTCCGGCTTAGCGGCTGCAACGCTGCGTACTCGTCCATGGTGCGCGCCAGCGTCCACTCGGCCTCGGCATAGACCTCCCGCGCGGTGCTGAGCGATTCCGCGAGATCGACTGTTCCCGCAGCGAGAGAGATCAGCCCCGTGGGGCTGGCTGTCATCCCATAGAGGGCGTACCCCAGGGCCGGATAGCTGAGAGGCGCCCGATGGCAGTTGGCTGCCGCCACCGCCAATGATCTGTTGACCCACTGATGCGCGTTCTGGGTGCTCGCCTGCGCGAGGGTGGCGGCGGTGTAGAGGGTATCGAGTTCCTGGCGGTAGAACGCAGTGCATTCGTCGAGTGGATAGACATCAACCCAGCCATCAGTCATGGTGTGCTCGCCTCCGCCGCAAACTGGATCATCAGCCGCTCGGCCTCCACTGCACCGGCCCGCGCCGCCACCGCGTGGGCGATGAGGTCCTCCCGAGCACCCTCAAACGCCCTCGCCGCGGGGCCCCGCCAGTATCGTGGCCGTGCGCCACCCAGCCGGGCCACAACGTGGTCGAGCTCATCCTGCGAGCGCCGCAGCGCTCCCACTGCCTCGTACGGATTCATCCGGTCACCTCCATGGTGGAGGCGTCTGATTACCTCCCTGGCTGGAGGCTACGGAACGCCGCCGCGTCCTCGCACCCCTCCCTCGGACCCCCTGTGGACAGGGTCCCGCCGCGGCGCGGTGGACACGGCTGCTCCACGCCGTGCGAGAATCCACCTGTGAACACCGCCGCAATTGCTAAGGCTGCACAAAAACTGAAGCCCATCGTGCGCGAAACTCCCCTGGAGCACTCCGCGCGCCATTCACAGGCGCTCCAGCAACCCGTCTACCTGAAGCGCGAAGACATTCAGATCGGCCGCTCCTACAAGGTGCGTGGCGCCTACAACTTCATTTCCTCACTCACCGAGGAGCAGCGTAGCCGCGGGGTCGTGGCCGCCTCTGCCGGGAATCATGCGCAAGGTGTCGCCTTCGCGTGCCGCCGCTTGCGCACACGAGGCACCATCTACCTGCCGTCCTCCACCCCCCGCCAAAAGCGTGAGCGCATCGCGGATATTGGGGGCCGCTGGATCGAGCAGGTCATCATTGGCTCGATCTTTGACGACACCCAGCGAGCGGCCCTCGCGCACGCGCAGGAGCATGGTGGCGTCTTCGTTCCGGCGTTCGATGATGCGGCCATCGTGGCCGGGCAGGGGACGGTCGCCGTCGAGATCATGCAGCAACTCACCGCGCCAATCGACACGATCGTGGTTCCGGTGGGCGGCGCGGGGCTCCTCGCCGGCGTCGCCACCTGGGTGAATGAGCGCTCGCCACTCACCCGCATCGTGGCGGTGGAGCCTGCGGGAGCCCGCAGCCTCGCGGCCGCACTTGCCGCCGGCGCGCCGGTCCAGCTCACGTCCGTGGACTCCTTCGTGGACGGCGCCGCCGTCGCTAAGGTTGGGAACATCCCATTCGAGGCGGTCAAGGATCTGCCGATCCACCTCGTCTCGGTTCCAGAGGGCGCCTTGTGCACCGAGATGCTTGAGCTCTACCAAACCGAAGGAATTATCGCCGAGCCCGCCGGAGCGCTGGCCACGGCCGCACTGAAAAGGCTCCCGTTCACGCCGTCGGGCCCGGTAGTGTGCATCGTTTCGGGCGGCAATAATGATGTGTCCCGCTACTCCGACATCCTCGAGCGCTCGCTGGTGTACGAAGGGCTGCGGCACTATTTCCTCGTCACCTTCCCCCAGCAGCCGGGTGCCCTCCGCCACTTCCTTGACGATGTCCTGATCGACGGCGAGGACATCGTCCTTTTCGAGTACGCGAAAAAGACGAGCCGCGAGAGCGGTCCCGCCCTCGTGGGGATCGACCTGCCCGCACGCGACCATCTTCAAGGCCTCCTTGAGCGCATGGACGCAAGCCCGCTGGTGATCGAGAAGATCGCGCCACATTCGGAGATCTTCAGGTTCCTCCTGTAGGGCGGGGCCACACAAAGACCTGGACGGTGTCAGTGGGCGGTGGCAGAGTGGGGCGATGATCCGCACCTTTCAACTCACGTTCGACGCCGCCGATCCCCTAACGCTCGGGGAGTTCTGGTGTGAGGTCCTCGGGTACGTGCGCGAGGCCCCGCCGAACAAGGCGTCGTGGCCCGAGCAGCTCGAGTTCTGGGGCGTGCCGGAAGAGGACTGGAACTCCCGCAACGCCATCGTGGACCCTGTGGGTGAGGGACCCCGGATCTTCTTCCAGCGCGTCCCTGAGCCCAAGACGGCGAAGAACCGCCTCCATATCGACGTCCGAGTGGCGCCCGAGCTTCGCGGCGAGGAACGAATGGGTGAACTGCGTGCTCTCGCCAAGAGGCTGTGCCGCAAAGGCGCTCAGGTTCTCACGGAGTTTCCTCCGGACGGCGTGGACATCGGCTTCATCGTGATGCAGGACCCGGAAGGCAACGAATTCTGCCTGGACTGATCGCCGCCGAACCGGCGCGTCTGCGCGCCGTCGTGACCTAGAATCGAACGATTATGGCTGAAGAATTTGCCGTCAAACTCTCGCAGGCGAAAGCCCCGTTCGTGCTCGCGCTCGATGTGGGCTCGACCGCCGCGCGGGGTGGTCTCTTCGACGCGAAGGGCCGCCCAATCCTGGGAACGCGCATCAAGGTGGACCACGACTTCGCCACCTCCTCGAGCGGCCGTAGCGCGATCTCTCCCGATCTGGTGGTGGACGAGGTCACCGCCATCATCGACGCGATCGTCACCAAGAGGCTGGCGGGAAAGATCGCGGCCGTCGCGATGGACACCTTCTCGAGCGCCGTGGTGGGAGTGGACGACGGCGGGGCGGCGATCACCCCCTGCTTCACCTACGCCGATTCGCGTCCCGCCTCGGACGTCTCGTACTTGCTCCGGCGCACGGACGAGGTGGCGCTCCAGCACCGCACCGGCACGCGCCTCCACTCCTCCTACCTGCCGGCGCGCCTGCATTGGCTGCGTCGCGTGGAGCCGGACACGTTCGATCTGGCCGAGACCTGGATGTCGCTCGGCGAGTACGTCTACCTGCGTCTCCTCGGCGTGCGCGGCGCCTCGATGTCGTCGGCCGCCTGGACGGGCCTGCTGAACCGTCACACCGGCCAATGGGATCCGGAGGCGGTGGAGTTGGCCGGGATCACGATGGATCGCCTCAGCCCGGTCCTGCCCGGCGCCGAGACCTTCACCACGAGCCCCCGCATGGCACAGCGCTGGCCGGGACTCGCCGATTCGGTGTGGCTGCCGGCGATCCCGGATGGCTACGCGTCCACGCTCGGTCCCGTGACGGACGAGCGCACGATCACTCTCGGATCCTCCACCTCCGGGGCCATGCGGCTCCTCGTCAACGGCATACCCGGCGAGATTCCGCCTGGCCTCTGGGCGTACCGAGTCCACGAGGACCGGACCCTTGTGGGCGGGGCGCTGAACGACGTCGGCCGCATGGTGACCTGGCTGGATTCCACGATTAACGTCCCCAACAAGGCGATACGCGAATCGTGGATGCGCGGCCGCCCGAATCCCGCGAGCCCCATCGTGTTGCCGTTCCTGACCGGCGAACGATCGACGGGTTGGCGCAGCGACGCGCGCGCCATCATCGGGGACATCGGCGAGAGCACGGACGCGGCGGCGCTCTACCGTGGGGGAATCGAAGGCATCGCGATGACGTATCGGCGCGTGGCCGAGCAGATGGCCGAGGTCTCCGGTGACATCAACGGGATCGTCGCGACCGGCGGGATCACCCAGTCCTTCCCCGGGTGGTTGCACGTGCTCGCGAATGTGCTCGGCATGCCGGTCACACCCAAGGCGATGAAGCGGTCCACATTACGCGGTGCCGCACTGCTCGCGCTCGATCACGTGGCCCCCGGGATCGAACGGACGATCCACGAAACCGCTGATCCGGTGGTACCGAACCGCGCCTGGGTCTCGGAGTACAACGCGCGCTACGAGAGGTTCTGCGAACTCTACGAGACGCTCTACGGAGTCTAGGGTCCGCTTTCGCCCCGGTGCCCCGCGCCCCTACCACCACGCGAGGGTGGTCAAAGTTTCGGGAGAAACACCGCACCGAACCACCCCGCGACGCCCCCAGAACCCGGAACTCTGACCACCCTGGGCCCGTGCGCACCGCGAGGGTGGTCAAAGTTCCGGGCGAAACACCGCACCGCACCGCGAATTCGCCGAATCTGCGACCGCCCTCAGGCCCCGGCGCCCCCACCACCCCGCGCGGGTCGTCAGAGTTCCGGCGCTTTCCAGGCCGACGACGCCAGGCCGACGACGCCAAGCCGACGACGCCAAGGCACCCGAACCATCGACCACCCTGGCGTTGGATGGTGAGGAAAGAATCACTAGTTTCGGCGGTCAGAGGACGGCCCAGGGTGGTGGTCCGCGAGCTCAAAGTGAGAGAATCGGACATCGTGAGCGAACGGCGAGACCTCAGCCCCTACGCGTGGCTGTCAATTGGCGCGGCCATCGTCACCATCGCGCTCAAGACCGGCGCGTGGGCCCTTACCGGCTCGGTGGGCCTCCTCTCGGACGCCGCCGAATCTCTCGTCAATCTCGCCGCCGCCGTGGTGGCGCTGATCGCACTCAAGGCCATCGCCCGGCCCGCCGATTCCACCTACACCTACGGGCGCTCCAAAGCCGAATACTTCTCGGCCGCCATCGAAGGCATGATGATCTTCCTCGCGGCCGGCGCCATCCTGATCGTCTCGGTGGAGCGGTTCGTGCACCCGCAGCCGCTCGAGAACGTGGGGCTCGGCCTCGTGATCTCGATCGTCGCGGCGCTGGTCAATGGCGTCGTCGGCTGGATTCTGCTGCGTGCAGGAACGCGCCACCGTTCGATCACCCTCACCGCAGACGCAAAGCACCTCTTTACCGACGTGATGACGTCTGTGGGAGTCGTGATCGGCGTCGGGCTCGTGGCCCTCACCGGCTGGGAGCGGCTCGACCCCATTCTCGGCTTCCTGGTGGGCGTGAACATTGTGATCGTGGGCTCGAAGCTCGTGGTGGAGTCCGTGCACGGGCTGCTGGATCGGACCCTGCCCGACGGCGAGAATGACACCCTCGTGGCGCTCCTCCAGTCCCATACGTCCGACGACGTGCAGTTCCACGGTCTGCAAACTCGCGTTGCCGGCCGGGAAAAGTACGCGAATGTGGATGTCCTCGTGCCGGGTGCGTGGACGGTGGCCGAGGGGCACCGGTTCATCGAGCGGATCGAGGCCGAACTTGAGGCTGCGGTGCCGGGGCTAGTGGTGGTCACGCATCTTGAGCCGATCGAGGATCCCGAATCCTACGAGGACATTCCCACCGGCCAGATCCCGATCCCACACACGCCCGACTGACGCCCGTGCAGCCGGCGAGCTACTCGGCCCAGAGGGTGGCGCCGAGCAGCAACGCGAGCAGCGCGGCGGCGTAGCACGCGGCGAGCATGCCGAG
>JAKDIE010000063.1 GCA_030450655.1 Ruaniaceae bacterium | reverse complement strand
CTATTGAAGGTGCCCGCGCTCGATCGCACCCTGCGTGCCCAGCCGGAGTTGACGGACGCGCGAGGTCCGTCCGTGCGGCGGTCCGCAGCGATGGGGGTGGCGTTCGGGGCAGGTTGGTCGCCGTGTATCGGACCGGTGCTGGGCATGATCCTCGGGATGTCGCTCGCCCGCGACACTGCCGGGCTACCGCTGCTGTTGGTCTACTGCATTGGGCTCGGGGTGCCGTTCATGCTGCTTGCGTTGGGCGCCACGTGGGTGACGCGCCGTCTGCAGTGGTTCAGCCGCCACTACCGCGCTGTGCAACTCATCAGCGGGGTGCTGCTGCTCGCGATGGGATTCCTGTTGATCGCTGACCTGCTTGCCCCGCTCGGCGCCATCACGTGGATTTCGGTGTAGAGAGGAAATGATGACGAAGCTCAGCGATATCTCGGAACATGACGTCGAGGCCGGTGTTCATACGGCCGACGGCGTGATCTCGGGAGAGCGGCGAGATCGCGATGTGGCGGTTTCTGAACTCTTCCATTGGATCTATCGTCTCTTCTACTCGAAGACTGTGGGTCTCATCCTGATCCTGGTGTTTGCGTTCCTCTCAGTGATCGGGTCGCTGGTGGTCCAGGTGGAACCGGCAGTGTTCGCCGATCCGGCCTCCCGAGACTCGTTCCTCACTGAGATGCGTGGCGTCTACGGCGGGTGGACCCCGATTCTCAGCGCGTTGGGATTCTTCCGCCTGTTCACGTCTCCCATCTTCTACACCGTTGTGGCACTCCTCGCCGCCAGCATCATCGCCTGCACCACGCACCGCATCCCCGAGCTGTGGCGGCGCATGTACGCCCCACGGCTCCACGTGAACCGCACCTTCTTCGGCAAGGCGCGATACCGCGGACGCGTAGAAACTACTGCGAGTGGAGACGAGGCCTTCGATGCGGTGACCGCCGTGTTGCGGCGCCACCGCTTCCGCGTGCTTGTGGATGACAAGGATCCGGCGCACGGGCGATATGCGGACCGCTACGCATGGAGCGGCCTCGGCACGGTGATCGCGCACATCAGTTTCGTGATCATCCTGCTGGCGTTCGTGGTGAGTTCCACCTGGGGTATCGACGAGGACATGCAGGTGCCGGTGGGTGGCACCGTGGAGGTGGGGCACGGGACGGGACTGACCCTCCACGCACTCTCGTTCCGCGACTCCTACACGGCGGACGGCCGCCCGTCCGATTACGTCTCCGAGCTTCAGTTGCGTGACGGTGACACGGTGGTGGCGCAGCAAGAGGTTCGGGTCAATCAGCCCCTCAACCATGCCGGATTCCGCTTCCACCAGGCGTCCTTTGGGATCGCTAGCGATGTCCTGGTCAGCACCGTTGCGGGTGAGTCCGTATTCCACGATTCCGTACCCATGCGCTGGACGTCCAATGATGGCGCAAATGCCGTGGGGTTGTTCGAGATCCCCGATTCGGACTTCGAGATCGTGGTGGTCACGGCAGCTTCCGGGAGGCCAGATTCGACGGTCCCCGCTGGCTCCGCGCTCATCGAGTTGTACCGGCAGAGCGAGAGCGGAGAGCCGCTGGACGTCGCCCAAGCCACCCAGGGATCGCCTGTCACAGTTGGCGGCTACACGGTCACGTTTGAGCGCGAGCGCCAATACACGGGAATCAGGCTCCGCCAGGACCCGGGCAGTGTCTGGATGTGGGTGGGATCCACACTCCTCGTGGTGGGCATGTCCATCACTTTCCTGCTGCCCTATCGCCGCTTGTGGATTCGTGTAGAGGACACGGACGACGGCGCTGCTCGCCAGGTGCTACTGGGTGCCGTCTCGCGCTTCGATGCCTCATATCAACGCATGTTTGAAAGTGTCATAACCCAGGTGGATCAGGAGCTGACTCCGCCTCGAACGGAAACTAAGGAAGATGGCGATGGATAACGCACTCCAGCTCAACGAGATCATCTTGACGGCAGCCATCGTCTTCGTGCTGCTGGCGCTGATCTGCAACCTGGTGGTTGTCACGTCTCGGCGTTCGCGCCGCACCACTGCCGTTCCAGCGGCGGTGCACGTGGGCGCTGACAGGTTCGAGATACCCGCGATCGTGGAGCCGCCCGCCCCGGGAATGGGGCGACGTGATGGCCCAACCGGGCTGGCTCTCTACGCCACAGGCTTCACGGTGGTGGGCTTTGTGCTCACCACGGTGTATCTCGGGATCCGGATGTGGCTGACGGGATATGGCCCGTTTGCGAACCAGCACGAGTTCGCGGTGTCCTTCGTGTGGGGGATCCTGCTGGCGTACCTCATCGCGGAGTGGCGCTTTAGGATTCGCGCACTGGCCCTCGTGGTGCTCCCGATCGTTGCGGCGCTCATGCTCTACGCAATGGCTCAGGACACCTCGGTGCAGCCACTGATCCCGGCGCTGCAAAACAATCTCCTCCTCACGTTGCACGTAGGGTTCGCGATCCTCGCCTACGGTGCCGCCGCCGTCTCGTGTGGCGCCGCGGTACTGTACCTGGTCCATCCGCGACTCGCGGGCAGGTTCAGGCAGTTCCCGGAGCAGGACGTGTTCGATGACCTGGGGTATAAGGCGGCGGCGGTGACGTTCCCGCTCCTGACAATCATGATCGCGCTCGGTGCGCTGTGGGCGGACACGGCGTGGGGCCGCTTCTGGGGCTGGGACCCGAAGGAAACGGCGGCACTGGTCACGTGGCTGATCTACGGCGCATACCTACACGCCCGCGTCACGCGCGGCTGGCAGGGATCGCGCAGCGCCTGGCTATTACTGCTCGGATTCGCCGCAGTGCTCTTTGCATACTTTGGGAACCACTTCTTTGGCGGGCTCCACTCGTATGGATGAGCCCACCGCCGCGGGGCGCGCCAGAAGCAGTTCAGTGGACGGCCGGCGTGGCTCCCTCTATCGGAACCTGCTAGTGCTCGCCGTGACCACGCTCGCCGTGCTTGCGGGAGTGTGGGCTACCAACATCTGGCGCAGCGACCCCGCGCCTGCTCAGGCGGGGGAGCAGGGAGGCTCGGCTTCCGCCGTCGATGTGCCCGAGAGTGGCGGCCCGGCACCGGAGATCGGTGCGCAGGCTCCGCATTTCAGCGCCTCCACCCTCGACGGCGGCACGTTCGATTTGGCGGATACGGGGAACCGTCCCGTGTGGCTCATCTTCAACGCCACGTGGTGCGCCAACTGCCGCGCTGAGATCCCTGACGTGGAGGAGATGTACGAGAGATTCGGAGACGAGATCGCGATCGTCTCGGTATTCCTCTCGGACACTCCGAGTGCGGTTCTCAACTACCGCTCGGCGCTGCAATTGACACACGCCCAGGTTGTCGATCCGAGCAGCGAGATCGGCGCCCTCTATCGTGTGATGGGGGTGCCTTCGCACTACTTCATCTCGGTCGATGGGACTCTGCAGGACATCGAAGTGGGGGTGCTGGGCCTGGCGGCGATGGAGGAGCACCTGGCGGCGCTCCTCCCGTAAGCTCGCGAGCCGTCAGCGGCAGCGGAGCTCGGGGAAACCCACTTCGAGCATGTCCGTGCACAGGCGCTCCCAGGTGGCGTTCCACCCCTCGCGCGAGCGGGCAGCGAACTCCTCGCGCGTGCCCTCAGTGCGCGCGTTCTGCAGGGCGAAGGTGGTGGCACCTCGGCGGCGGACCTCGTGGGCGATCTGCAATGCGGTGCGAGCCGGGGCGGAACCCGGGTACACCGTGAGGCGCACCTCGGTGTTCACGCCCGCCGAGATGAGGATGTCGAGGCACTCCCACGCTTTGCGTCCACCGGAGATAGCGCCGGCCACCTGCCCGTAATCGCCCGGAAGTGCCTTGATGTCGAGTCCCACCCAGTCCACGAGCAACGCAAGCTTGCGCATGCGGGTGGGGTAGGCGCCCGCGGTGTGTAGGCCCACCAAGAAGCCCGCATCGCGCACCTCCTCCATCGCGGGAACGAGGGCCGCCTGCCGGGTCGCTTCCCCACCCGTGAAGACCACCGCGTCGAGAAGTCCGCGGCGGCGCTCGAGTAGCGACGTCACGTCATTCCACTCCACGATCCCTGGCATCGCGCAGTCAATCAGTGACGGGTTGTGGCAGTACTCGCAATTCCACGGGCAACCCTGGCAGAACACGGTGGCGCTGAGCTTCCCCGGCCAGTCGACCGTGGACAGCGGGACGAGTCCCGCGATCTGGAGATCGCTGGCCAGGGGGGCGGCGCCGTCGTGCAGTGAACTAGACGTGCGCGGCCGCTGCGGCTTCGGTGAAACTGACGCGCTCGGCATACTCCCCCTTCTTCCCAATGTTGAAGGACTGGACGGGACGGAAATATCCCATCACGCGCGTCCACACTTCGCAGGCGCTTCCACATTGCGCGCACTTGACGTGCTCGCCCGCCAAGTAGCCGTGGACCGGGCAGATCGAGAAGGTGGGCGTGATCGTGATGTACGGCAGCCGGAAGGTCTCGAGTGAGCGCTTCACGATGTCGCGGCAGGCCTCGGCGCTGGAAATTCGCTCGGGCATGTACAGGTGGAGAACGGTGCCGCCGGTGTACTTCGCCTGGAGTTCCTCCTGACGCTCGAGCGCCTCGAAGGGATCGTCCGTGAAGCCAACAGGAAGCTGCGACGAGTTCGTGTAGTACGGATTGCCCTCGGTTCCGGCCTGGAGAATCCCCGGGAAGCGGGCGCGGTCCTCCTTCGCGAAGCGGTACGTGGTGCCCTCTGCGGGAGTGGCCTCCAGGTTGTAGAGATGTCCCGTCTCCTCCTGAAACTCCACCATGCGATCGCGCACGTGATCGAGGAGGCGCACGGCCATCTCGTGACCCTCGGGACTCGTGATGTCCGTCTCGTCGAGTGTGAAGTTACGGACCATCTCGTTGACGCCGTTCACGCCGATGGTCGAGAAGTGGTTCTCGAGCGTGCCGAGGTAGCGCTTGGTGTACGGGAACAGGCCGTCATCGATGTGGTGCTGGATGACCACGCGCTTCTTCTCGAGAGTGTCCTTGGCGATGTCCAGGAGTTCGTCGAGGCGCGCCAGGAGCCTGTCAAAATCGTGCGCGTAGAGGTAGCCGAGGCGCGCGCAGTTGATGGTGACCACGCCGATCGAACCGGTCTGCTCTGCGGAGCCGAAGAGGCCGTTCCCACGCTTCAGCAGTTCGCGCAGGTCAAGCTGAAGGCGGCAGCACATCGAGCGGATCATGCCCGGGTCGAGCTCGGAATTAATGAAGTTCTGGAAGTACGGCAGTCCGTACTTCGCCGTCATCGCAAAGAGTCGCTGGGAGTTCTCGGACTCCCACTCGAAGTCTTTGGTGATGTTGTACGTGGGGATCGGGAACGTGAAGACGCGCCCATCGGCATCGCCCCCCGTCATCACCTCCATGTATGCACGGTTGATCATGTCCATCTCCACCTGGAGATCGCCGTAGGTGAAGTCGCAGAGCTCGTCGCCGATCAGGGGATTCGTCTGGGCGAGGTCCTCGGGACAGTTCCAATCGAACGTGAGGTTCGTGAACGGAGTCTGCGTGCCCCACCGTGAGGGAACGTTGAGGTTGAAGATGAGCTCCTGGACGGACTGCAGGACCTGCTCGTATGTCATGGAGTCGAGCCGCACGAACGGCGCCATGTAGGTATCGAACGAGGAGAATGCCTGCGCTCCGGCCCACTCGTTCTGGAGAGTGCCGAGGAAGTTGACGATCTGGCCAACGGCGCTGGAGAAATGCTTCGGGGGTGCGGCGGCGATCGCGCCAGGGACACCATTGAATCCCTGCTCGAGGAGGGTGCGGAGCGACCATCCTGCACAGTAGCCAGCGAACATGTCGAGATCGTGGATGTGCAGATCTCCCGAGCGGTGTGCGTCGTCGGCCTTCTGGCCGTACACCTCGGAGAGCCAGTAGTTTGCGATGACCTTTCCGGACGTGTTGAGGATCATGCCGCCAAGCGAATATCCCTGGTTGGCGTTGGCGTTGACGCGCCAATCGGCGCGGGATAGGTACTCGTTGATCGACGAGATGGGATCGATCATGGGCTTCTCTGGCATGGTGGGACCTCTTCCTTCCGAAAACGCGAACATCGCCGAACTTACGCCCAAACCCATTATCTAGTGGTTGACACGCCGAGTAAACACAAGATGTAGTGGTTTGACCAAGAGAATCTGGACAAATCACGGGGACCAAAGTCCCGAATCGTGTGGTCGTGACACCATGGGCATGTGACGAAGGCGGCCGCGATCGGGATCGTCGAGCGAGGTGCGCTCGACGGCCGCCTCACGCACGTTCGGCATTTCGAGGAGCGTGCGGCGAGGTACGCGCCGTGGCCCGCGTGGGCGGATGGCGAGGCCGTGGCCGGGTACCGGCGGCTGGGCATCGCCGAGCCCTGGCAGCACCAGATTCTGGCGGCGGAGTCCTTGCACGCGGGGCAGCACACGGTCGTGACCACGGGGACCGGTTCCGGCAAATCCCTCCCCGCTTGGCTCTGCGCGATCAGTGAGATCCGGGCCGACGACGCCTCCCGGGCCACGCCGCGATCTGGCAGTATCGCTCACTACAGGCGGCGGCCCACGGTCCTCTATCTGAGCCCCACGAAGGCGCTCGCCGCGGACCAGCTTGCGGGGCTGACCACGCTCCTCGAAGCGGCGGCGATCAGCTCCGTGCGCGTGGGCACGTGCGATGGCGATACCCCGTTCTCGCAACGAGATTGGGTGCGCGATCACGCGGACATCGTGCTGACCAATCCCGATTTCCTCCACATCACCCTGCTTCCCGGCCACCGCTACTGGGAGCGGCTGCTGCGCGGGCTCACGTATGTGATCGTCGATGAGATGCACGCCTATCGCGGTGTCATGGGCGCGCACGTGGCGCTCGTGTTGCGGCGGCTGTTGCGGCTCGCACGGAACCTCGGCGCGGAGCCGGCCGTGTACGTGGCCTCGGCCACGGCGGCCGATCCGGTGGCGACCACCGCGCGGCTGATCGGATCGCCGCACGTCACTGCGGTGAGCGAATCGGGCTCGCCGGAGGGTGCACGGACCATCGCGCTCTGGCAAGGGGCGTCCACGGGTGTCGATTTCGGACGCGCGCGACGGGCCGGTGCCTCGGGCGGGCGCACGGATTCCGGGGGCACCGCCCTGGCAGCCGATGGCGCAGGCGCCATGCGGCGAGCAAACGCTGCGGATGCGTTCGGGGCTTCGGAGGATGCGGGGGACTTTGGCGCG
>JAKDIE010000363.1 GCA_030450655.1 Ruaniaceae bacterium | reverse complement strand
GTGGGGTGGGCGGACACGTCCGAGATGATGACCGCGCTCCGGATGGACGCCAGAGGCGCACCACCCGCATCGCTGTGGATTGCCTGCCACACGCGCTTTCCAACGCGTTCGGTGTGGACGATGGTGCCGTCGCCGAGAACCGCGAGCGAGAGCCCTGAGGTGATGCCGTCGATGAGTGCCATAGCAAAGCGTGGACCCATGCCCGAGTTTCGTCTAGAACGCAATCATCCAAGCTTCACCCCGAAAGCTTGGGCCATTCCGCGCTCTTCGCGTCTGATCGCGCGAATCGGACCGATGGATCGAGTGGTGCCCCCGGCGGGGCTTGAACCCGCGACCGACGGATTATGAGTCCGCTGCTCTGACCGGCTGAGCTACAGGGGCGTTGGCACTAAGTTTACGGGCTATCCGGGCGCCTCTAGGTCACGCCGGCTCGTCTCCAGCGCCACGAGCTCGCCGAAGAGCGCATCGTGCTCCGCGGTGCCAGGCTCGGTGCGGGACAGGCGGCCGCGCGCGTCCGCGATCCGCCGCGAGATGGACATGCGTAAGAGCGCCACGATGACTCCCACCGCGTAGGCGCGCATGGCCACCTCGCCAATGGCAGGAATTGGGGCGACGGCGAGGCCCGAGAGCGCTGCGGCGACAGGATCGCTGGCCTCCTCCCGGAGCAGCTCAATCCATGCGCCCGTGCCGAGGGGCCCAGCCGCCGCAACTCCGCCGCTCGCCCGGATCACGTCATGGACCGCGCGGTGTGTGGGCACGAGGAAGGTATCGCCGTCGAGCAGATCGAATCCCATCTCCTGGGCAACCGCGGGAAGTTGCAGCACCACCTCGAGCACGTCCCGCTCCAGCCTGGCCACCGGATCGTTCACGCGCCTGCGCGAGTCCTGCCGCGGGTCATCCTGCTCCGGCGCTACCCCACGGCCCACGCGCGAGACCTCACGGCGCACCGCTTCCTCATTCATCGAGAGGCGCCCCGCCACCTGGCGGGCGTACTCCGAACGCAACGCCGTGTCCCGGATTCCGGCTACCACGGGGACAACCTTCCGCAGGCCGGCCACGCGCCCCTCCACCGTCGAAAGATCCTCGGAGTCCAGTGCCGCGCGGATCGCGAAGGCGAAGAGCGGCTCACGCCCATCGATCAGCGCCCGCAGCGCCTCGTCCCCACGCTTCTGGCGCAGCTCGCACGGATCCATGCCGTGGCGCTCGACCGCCACGAAGGTCTGCGCGGTGAACTTCTGATCCTGATCGAAGGCCCGCAGGGCGGCCTTCTGCCCCGCCGCGTCGCCGTCGAACGTGAAGACAACCTCACCACCACGCGAGAGAGACGCGGAGAAACTCATCCCCGCGGCGCTATCCGCCACGTCCCCGAGGAGCCTCCGAATGAGTCGAATGTGATCCTCTCCGAACGCCGTGCCGCAGGTGGCCACCGCGGTGTCGATCCCCGCCACGTGACAGGCCATCACGTCCGTGTACCCTTCGACGACGACAACCTGCCGCTTTGTGGAGATAGCCTTCCGTGCGCGATCCAGGCCATAGAGCACCTGCGACTTCTTGTAGAGAGGGGTCTCGGGCGTGTTGAGGTACTTCGCGCCGTCCTCGTCACCGTCGAGTTGCCGCGCACCGAACCCCACCACCGTGCCCGTGATGTCCTTGATGGGCCAGATCAGGCGGCCGCGGAAGCGATCGTAGACGCCGCGGTTGCCCTGGCTCACGAGTCCCGCAGCCGTGAGTTCGGCATCGGTGAAGCCGCGGCCCCTCATGTGCTTCAGGAGCGAATCCCAGCCCTTGGGGGCGTATCCGAGCTCGAAATCGCGGGCCACTCCGTCATCGAAGTTGCGCTCCGTGAGGAAGGCGCGGGCGGTTGCGGCCTCGGGCGAATCGAGGCGCTCCTGGAAAAATTGGTGCGCCACCGTGTTCGCCTCGACGAGCCGCTGGCGCTTTCCGGGCTCCTCCCGCTTCTGGCGGCGGCCCCCTTCGCCGTCGTCCCTGATCTCCATCCCCACCTTGCCCGCCAGCCACTGGACGGCCTCGGGGAAGGTCATGTGGTGGAACTTCTGGACGAACGAGATGACGTCCCCGCCCTCGCCGCACCCGAAGCAGTGCCAGTGCCCGACGGGCGGGCGGACGTGGAAGGACGGCGTGCGCTCATCGTGGAAGGGACAGAGC
>JAKDIE010000362.1 GCA_030450655.1 Ruaniaceae bacterium | reverse complement strand
CTGGACCGCACACATGATGCACGACGGCGCACTACGGGCCGTTCTCGCTGTGGACTCCCCACGCGACGTGGCGAAGGCACGAAAGGCGCTGGCCACATCCACTCCGTGAGTGAGGACCCTGAGCCTGGATTCTGCGACTGCGCGCAGAATGACGAGTTGGGTGCGCGCAGAATGACGAGTCACGACGCCGCGCACCGACGAGTCACGGGGACGCGCAGAATGACGAGGGTTGGGTGGCGCAGGTCAGCGGCGTGCCGCCGTCAGCTCTGGAAGCTGCCATCCCCAATCGGTACCTCTTGCGTCACGTCCGCACCGGGTAGCGAGACCGCCGGTCCCACCCCGGCGAACTGGAGCCACCACTGATCGCGCGGGCGGCGGAACTCGGAGACCACGTCGTCCTCCATCCGCTTGAGCGGGCTCGTCCCGATGTAGTTCGAGGAGAAGCCAATGTATCGGCCTTCTGCCTCGCCATTCTCGAACTGTGAATCGAGGTCCTCGAGCGCCCACCACACCAAGCGCGTGGCCAGGAGTCGGTCGAACGGCGTGGGTGATCCGCCTTGCTGCAGGTGCCCGATCGAGTCCGTCCGCACATCGAACAGGCCTCCGCCGGTTTCCTCAAAGGCGCGGCCCATGAAGTCAAGGTTGTACTGGTGGTTTGCCTCCTCGTTGCGCACCACGAGGAAGAGCCTGCGGCCGGATTTGAAGGACTTCGTCATCCGCGCGGCATCCGCCGCGATCTGCTTCAGCGTCACGCCCTGCTCGTGGGTGTACACGAGTTCCGCGCCCGCCGAAAGCCCGGACTGGAACGCGAGGTAGCCGCAGTAGCGCCCCATGGACTCCGCCACGAAGCAGCGCCGCGACGCCGCGGCGGATTCCTTGACCCGATCCAGTGCCCACACCGCATTGTTCACGGCCGTGTCCGCGCCGATCGAGAGCTCGGTGCCCGGCAGGTTGTTATCGATTGACGCCGGGACGCAGATGATCGGGATGCGGAACGCCGGGTATCGCGAGGCCTCCGCCACCATCTCGAACGCCGAGAGGTACGCGTTGTACCCGCCGATCACCATGAGTGCGTCAATCTTCTGCTCCTCGATCGAGCGTCCGAGCGAGTACAACTGCTCAACGCCGGGAATCGTGCGCCGAGTTCCGAGCTCCGCGCCACCCGAGAACGCCCATGTGTCCACGGCGTCCCACGCGATCTCGCGCACGTCGCCGTCGATGAGACCAGGGAAGCCGCCGAACGCGCCGAGCATCGTGTGACCGCGCGCGATCCCCAGGCGCACCGCCGCACGAGCGGCCGTGTTCATCCCAGGCGCGAGGCCACCCGCGTGAACAATCGCAATCCTCTTCCCGCTCGGAGCGGGCTTGTGCACACCCACCGGCGGCCACGAGAGGATGTCCATGATCTTGATCATCTGATTGAAGCCGTTCCCGCGCGAGGCCACCGCCTCGTCGAACCGCTTCTCCTTCACCATGGTCTTCACGGCGCGCGTACGTGCCACGGATTCCATCAGCGGGATCTTTGCCACACGATTCCGCCGCACGCCGAGCACCCAGGCCGGCTCATCGCCGTCGGCCTTCATGACCTCCTGCACCGCCGCATACCCGAGGACCGTGGACATCCACCGGTCGTATGCCGAGGGCGTCCCACCGCGCTGGATGTGGCCCAGGATCGTGACGCGCGGCTTCTCGCCGGTGCGCTCCTGGAACGCCTGCGCCACAGAACTCGCATTGATCGGGTTGCCCTCGCGGTCCTTCGCACCCTCGGCCACGAGGATGATCGACTCGCGGCGCCCGGCCGCACGCCCACCCTGGAGCTTCGCGACCATCTCGTCCTCCCAGCCCGGCGCGGGCGGGGCCTCTGGGATCAGGACGAAGTCACAGCCACCCGCAACTGCGGCCATCAGGGGTAAGTAACCGCAGTTTCGGCCCATCACCTCGATGATGAAGGTGCGCTGGTGGGAGGCGGCGGTGGAGGAGATCTGGTCCACGGCGTCGTTGATGCGGTGCAGCGCCGTGTCCGCGCCGATCGTGGTGTCCGTGCCCACGAGGTCGTTGTCGATCGAGCCCACGAGCCCGATCACCTGGAGGTACCGGTGTGCCTCGGCAGTCTCCGCCGAGATGTCCCCGGAGGCGACCAGTTCATCGAGCAGCGAGGGCCACTCTTG
>JAKDIE010000062.1 GCA_030450655.1 Ruaniaceae bacterium | reverse complement strand
CTCTTCGTGCTGGACTGCATCGCCTCCGGGGCGCTGTGGGTGAACATGCGGGAGAGCGGCGTGGACCTTCTTATCACCGCGCCGCAGAAGGGCTGGAGTGGCACCCCCGGCACGGCGTACGTGATGGTGAACGAACGCGCCCGCGCGGCGATCAACGAGTCAACGGGGACGAGCTTCTCGCTCGATCTGAAGAAGTGGCTGGCCATCTCCGAGGGCTATGTGGCCGGCCGCCACGCCTACCACGCCACGATGCCCACGGACACGATCGCCCGCAACCTCGAACTCATGGTGGAGGCGCAGCGCCGCGGGCTGCCCGAGTTGCGCGCAGCGCAGGAGGATCTTGGTGCGCGGGTGCGCGCGCTCCTGGCGGAGCGCGGTTTCGTCTCCGTTGCCGCACCGGAGTTCGCCGCTGCCACCGTGGTGGTGGTCCACACGGACGATCCGGGGCTGGCGACCGGAGCGAACTTTATCCAGGCCGGCCTGCAGGTTGCCGGGGGAGTGCCGCTGATGTGCGGCGAGCCCGCCGGCTGGTCCACGTTCCGGCTTGGCCTGTTCGGTCTCGACAAGTTGGCCGATGTGGATGGCACGGTGGCGCGCCTGGCAGACGGCCTGGACCGGGCGCTGGCACACTGATCGCAGCGGGCTGGCGCGTGCTGCCCGCGTGAACGAGGGGGCGGCTGATGACGCTGATCGAGATCCTGACTACGGGCGACGCCGGTCGCCCTGCTTTCCACCTGCGTGGGGCGAACATGAGCTACGTTGTGGCCGTCACGCGCCACGGCCACCTGGAGACCGTGCACTTCGGGGCGTCTCTCGGCGCCCTTGCGAGCGTCTCGGACCTGGATGGCGTACGGACCAAGACCTCTGCGGTGATCCAAGGCACGGCGTACACGCCCGAGGATCCGTCCTACTGCCTCGATTATCTTCCGCTCGACTGGTCCGGCCTCGGCAAGGGTGACTACCGCGGCCCGGCCACGGAGTTCCGCCACACGGACGGCACGTTCGTCTCCGATTTTCGGTACGTGGGCCACGAGGTGATCGACGGCGTGGTCCCCCCGTCCGGAGGACTGCCCGGGGCCCACGCTGGCGGGCGCGAGTGCGCCACGCTGCGCATCGATCTCGAGGACCTCACCGCCCGCCTGCAGCTCTACTACACGGTGTTCCCCGAGACGGACACGATCGTGCGCCGTGCTGTACTCACCAACATGCCCCACGGCGGCGATGGCCCGGGCGCCGCGCCGATCGTGATCCGCTCCCTGATGTCGCAGCAGGTGGACATCCCGAATCGCGGCTACGATCTCGTGACGTTCGATGGCGCCTGGATCTCCGAGGCCCACCGGCACGTGCGCCCCGTGATGCCCGGAACCTACGTGAACCAATCCCTCGCCGGCATGTCCTCGAACACGCACAACCCGGGAGTCCTCCTCGCAACCCGCGGGGCGGGGGAGGATCACGGCGAGGTTTTCGCGTTCAATCTCCTCTATTCGGGCAACCACTTCACCTCGGTGGAGCTGAATCGCCGCGATCTGGTGCGGGTTCGCAGCGGCATCAACCCCACGGGCTTCGAGTGGACGCTCGCTCCCGGGGAGTCCTTCGAGACGCCCGAGGCCACGCTCACCTGGTCCGGGCGCGGCTTCAACGGCGCCTCTGCCGCGCTGCATACTTTCGTGGGGGAGCACGTGGTGCGCGGAACGTGGGCCCACCGCGAGCGCCCGGTGCTGGTGAACAACTGGGAGGCAACCTACTTCGATATCGATCACAAGAAGGTGGTCTCGATGGCGCGGCGGGCCGCGCGGCTCGGCGCGGAACTCTTCGTGCTCGACGACGGCTGGTTCGGCGCGCGCTCGGACGATTACCGTGCGCTTGGGGACTGGACCGTGAACCGGAAGAAGCTCCCGCGCGGCCTCGCCGGGCTTGGTGAGGACGTGCGCGCCCTGGGGCTCGATTTCGGCCTGTGGGTGGAGCCCGAGATGGTGAACCGGGATTCGGACCTGTACCGCGCCCATCCCGAGTGGGCAATCGCAGTGCCGGGAAGGACGCCGTCGGAGGGACGCCACCAACTCGTGCTGGACCTCTCCCGCGCGGACGTGCGCGATTACCTGGTGGACGCGATCGGTGCGGCGCTCGACGAGGCGGCAGTGACGTACGTGAAGTGGGACTGCAACCGCAACCTCTCGGATCTCTGGTCCGCCGCCTGCGCGCCGGGCGAGCTCGCGCACCGCTTCGTGCTCGGGCTGTACGAGGTGCTGCGCCGCATCTTCGACCCGCGGCCCGAGATTCTGCTCGAATCCTGCGCCTCCGGCGGCAACAGGTTCGATCTCGGCATGCTGTGCTTCTCCCCGCAGATCTGGGCTTCGGACTGCACGGATCCGGTGGAGCGGCTGGACATCCAGGTGGGCCTCTCCTACCTCTACCCGCAGTCCACGATGGGCGCCCACGTGACGGCCTCGCCCTCCGCCCAGACCCTCCGCAGCACACCCCTGGACACCCGCTTCAACGTGGCTGCGCTCGGGCTGCTCGGCTACGAGCTGGATCCGGGGCGCCTCTCCCCGGCCGAGAGGCGTGAGGCCCGCGCCCAGATCGCGTTCTATAAGGAACGACGCCGCCTGCTGCAGTTCGGCAGGATGCGTCGCCACGAGAACGCCTCACCCGAGCACGTGACCGTCTCGATCTCCGCTGATGACACGCACGTGGTGGGGCACTATCAGTTGCGCTCGCGGGGGGCGCAACCCCCCGAGCACCTGCCGCTGCCACCGCTTGATGCGCGCCGCCGGTACCGGGTCACCTCCCGGCCGCAGTCCCTGGAGCTCGCCCGCCTCGGCGCACTCGTGGAGCACGTGCTGCCGCTGCCGGTCCGCGGTGACGGCCGGCTGCTCTGGGAGGCGAGCCGCTGGTATCGCAGACCGGACGGCGCGGAATCCTACCTCGCCAGTGGCGCGGCATTGGCATCCCTCCGCCTCGCCCCGCAGTTCGAGGGCACCGGCGCCCACGAGGGGGAGCGGATGCTGGGGGACTACGGCAGCCGCCTGTACCTGGTGGAACCCGCCTGAGCTATATGCTTCGATCATGAGCGACGACGCCGTCACGAACCCCACGCACGAATCCTCCGCCGCGCCAGCGCGCCCCGAGATCTCGGAAACCCGGAACCGGTGGACGTTCTCGATCGGAACTCTCGGCCGGGACATGGTCTACACGCTGCAGGCCATGTTCCTGATCGTGTACCTCACCGAGGTGCTCGATCTGCCCGATGCCACCATGTGGTGGATCAACGGCATCCTCCTCGGCGCGCGGCTCTTCGACGCGTTCACGGACATCATCATGGGTGGCATCGTGGACAACACGCGCACCCGCTGGGGTTCCTACAAGCCGTGGATTGTGGCCGGCGCCGTGGCCTCGGCGATCTGCACCGTGCTCCTGTTCACGGATACGGGCCTGAGCGGCGGAGGGTTCATCGCCTTCTTCGCCGTGGTGTACGTCCTATGGGGGCTCTCCTGGACCACCAACGACATCCCGTACTGGTCACTCCTGCCCGCGCTCTCCCTGGATCGCCACCAGCGCGAGCGCATCGCCGCCACAGCGAAAGTGTTCGCCACGATCGGAATGTTCATCGTCGTCGTCGCCGTCATTCCCGTGACGAATGCGATGGGAGGGAATTCGGCAGCGTGGTCAGAGTTCGTGATCGCCGCGGTGGTGATCATGCTCGTGGCGCAGTCCGTGACCGTGTTCGGCGTGCGCGAGCCGCAGATCGTGCGCGAGCCGCAGAGCACCTCGCTGCGTGAGATCGCCCGCGCGGTGCTGAAGAACGATCAGCTGCTCTGGGTGTCCGTGGCGATGCTGCTCTTCTACACGGGGTACACCACCACCACGGCGTTCGGCGTGTACTTCTTCAAGTACGCCTACGGGAACGAGGACATGTTCGCGCCGTTCGCGGCGGTGCTGGGCGTGGCGCAACTCGTGGGGTACGCCCTGTTCCCCGTGCTGCGGCGGAAATACTCGCGCCGCTTCGTCTACACCCTGGCCACGAGCTCGATCGTGCTCGGCTACGTGGTGTTCTTCTTCTCGCCGATGAACATGATCCCGATCGGCATCGCCGGGCTGCTGCTCTTCGTGGCGCAAGCCAGCATCGTGCTGCTGCTGATGGTGTTCATGACCGACTGCATCGAGTACGGCCAGTGGAAGCTCGGGAAGCGCTCCACCGCCGTCACCTTCGCGCTGCAGCCGTTCGTGGTGAAGGTGGCCTCGGCGCTCGCGAACGCGATGGTGGGCGCCACGGTGATCGTGACGGGGATCAACATGGCAACTGGTCCGGCGGACGTGAGCGCGGAGGGCATCGTGGGAATGAAGGTGATGATGATGTTCGTCCCGCTGCTGCTGATCGTTGCTGGCTACCTCATCTACCTGTGGAAGTACCGGATCGATGAGGGCTTCCACGCGCGGATCGTGGCGGATCTGAAGGAGCGCGGCGAACTCGCGTAGCCCGAGTTAGGGATCATCGCGGGTGGGCCCGCGGCCGAACACCATGGCCACCGCCCGCAGCGAGAGCATGAACCCGGCGAAGGCCAGCAGCGCGCCGAGGAACGCGTACAGGCTCACGCCCTCGATAAGTTCGGGCCCGCCGGGGGAGACGAAGAGCCAGATCCCGCCGAGCACGGCGGCGCCCGAGAGCAGGGCCACGACCAGTTGCTGCACGAGCCCGTCCAGGTATGCGCGATCCGCAGGGTGAGAGACCAGGCGCGTGTTGACCGTGAAGCTGCCGCGCTCCAACTGCTCGGTGATCTTCCCGATCTGGCGCGGCAGGGTGCCCAGGATCGGCAGCAGCCCCACGGCCCGGTTCACGAGCTCGTCCTTCAGAGCGGAGGCGCCCCCGCTGCCCAGCGAGGACTTCCCCATGGTGCGGGCGGCCGCCCCCAGGTCCAGCTTCGGCTCGATGATCGTCAACGTTCCTTCGAGCGCCCCGAGCGAGCGCAAGGCTGCAGCGAGCTGCGGTGGCACGGTGAATCCGTTCCTAATGACGATCGCGAACAGATCGGCGAACAGGTCGAGGCTGCCCCCGCCGGAGCCGAATCCCGAACGGAAGCGGGTGATCAACACCCCGATCTCGCGTTGCAGCGTACGATCGTCGAGGCCTTCCGGGCGGTCCAGCAGGGCGATCATGCAATCGGTGGCGAGGACCGGATCGTCCGCGTCGATCGCCCACAGCAGCAGCCCGAGAGATCGGCGGGTGGGCGAGTCTAGGCGTCCCACGGAGCCGAAATCGAGCAGGCCTGCGGAGCCGTCGGGCCAGATCAGCACGTTACCGGCGTGAAGGTCCGCGTGGAACACGCCCTCGTTGACGATCTGCCCCAGCACGGCCTCTACGAGCCGCGCGGCAGTCGCCTTGCGAGTCTCGGCTGGCATCTCGGCAAGAACAGACGAGGCCTTCCCCACCGGCGTCCCGTCGAAGCGCTCCATGACGATCAGCCTCCTGCCGGAAAGGTCCTCGCGCACTTCGGGGATCCGGATGCGGTGACGCGTGAGTGATGCGCGCAGGGCCGCCATGTTGTCGATCTCGATGCGGTAATCGAGCTCTTCGGCCAGTGAGGCACTGAATCCCTCCACGAGGCCCTTGACTCCAAGCGCCTTGGCTTGCGGCGAGTTGCGGTGCCACATATTCGCCAGTCTGCGCAGGATTTCTACATCCATCGTCATCTGCTCTTCGGCACCCGGGCGTTGGACTTTGACGACGACGCCGGTGCCGTCCCTGAGCGTTGCAGCGTGCACCTGCGCTACCGAGGCCGATGCCAGGGGTTGCTCGTCGATGCTGGCAAAGATCTCGGCGAGGGGCCGTGCGAACTCCGCTTCCAACTGGGGGCGCATCTCGGACCACGGCAGGGGAGCGGCGTCGTTCTGGAGCTTGCTGAGCTCGGCGATGTAGATCGGTGGGAGGAGGTCCGCCCGAGTTGAGAGCATCTGGCCCAGTTTGACGAAGGTGACTCCGGCCTCTTCGAGGGCGAGGCGGAGATTCTCCGCCATGTCGCGGTCATTGCTTCGTTTGGGATTGAACAACCCGCGCATCTGGGAGCCGAGGCCGTACTTCGTGGCGATCGCAAGGATCTGGGAGTAGCGGCGGCCGCGGCGCCACCGGTGGCCCCAGCCGAACACGAGGCTGCGCAGTGGGGGCACGCTGCCGGTCGGGACGATCATCTCTAGGCCCACGAGAATGGCGGAGGCGATCGCGAAGGACCACAGCACCATCAGACCGAAGTACGCCAACATGCCGAAGCTCGGGTCCCGGTCCACGGGGAGCCCGTCCTCGGTCGCCATGCGTTGCAAGAGCGACATGAGGCCGAAGATCGTGAACACGCCCACGATGAAAGTGCGTGGCCAACCCACCCGCACCCCGAGTACGCGCCGCAGCGTTGCCGCGATCGCCCACGTCTGTACGGCAAGGACGGCCAGGGAGATGAGGAAGCCTACGAAGCCCCCGAGCGCATTCAGTAGGAACATGGACCGATGCTATCGCGGCCCTACGGCGGAGCGTCCAGGACCGGAGGTGGTGGCCGGACCCGTTGTGCGCGCCACACGGATCGGTATCATTCAGCGCATGAACATTGCGCTGGTAAACGTGGGCATCGCCGTTCGTGACATCGAGGCGGCCATCGCCTTCTTCACGGATCTTGGCCTCACGCTCATGGGGCGTGACACTGTGAGCGGAACGTGGGCCGATACCGCCGTCGGGCTCGATGGAAATCATGCGAAGATCGCGATGCTTCGGACTCCCGACGGCGCGGGGTGCCTCGAGTTGTTCGAGTACATTCACCCTGACGCGATTGAGACGGAACCCACCCGTCCGAACGAGATTGGGATGCACAGGGTTGCCTTCTCGGTGGACGATATTGAGGCGGCGCTTGAGATCGCCGCGCGCCACGGCTGCTACCCGCTTCGCGGCGTTGCGACGTACGAGGATCTGTACAAACTCACCTACGTGCGGGGCCCCAGCGGGATCATCGTGATGTTGGCGGAGCGCCTTCGCAACGCGTGATCCTACGCGCCGCGCCCCGCAAGTCCTTCGTCATTCTGCGCGGAGGCGTAGCCGGAGTCGCTGAACCCAGGCTCAGGGTTCTCACCTAACCGTGGCGACTGGATCCTGCGACCGGCGCGCGGGGCCGGGGGTGTTCATCGGCCCGGATGCTGGCGGCCTTGTTCGCGGGGTTGGGTGGCTCCGCTCCCGTGGGCGAACGCAGGTGTTCTTCGGCCTGGACGGGAGCG
>JAKDIE010000361.1 GCA_030450655.1 Ruaniaceae bacterium | reverse complement strand
ACGCTGTGACCCTCGCGGACCATCTGCGTGATGTACTCCTCTTCTGCTTCCTGCTGTTCGGCCGCCTGGAGTACCTCTTCGACGAGGTGGGGCGGAATGACGAGGGGGCCGTCGTCGTCGGCAACAATCACGTCCCCCACCTGGACGAGCGCGCCACCGCAGGCGATGTCCACATCGATCTCCCACGGGATGTGGCGGCGGCCCAGCACGGCGGGGTGGTGGCCGGCGGCGTAGACGGGCAGGCCGAGATTCTGAAGGAGGGCGTAGTCGCGTGCGCAGCCGTCCGTGATAATCCCGACGGCGCCGCGAACCTGTGCGCGCAAGGCCAGGATGTCCCCGATCGTCCCGGCATCATCCACGCCACGCGCGTCCATCACGAGCACGTCGCCGGGGTTTACGGAGTCGATCGCGCGCTTCTGGGCGTTGAATCCGTTGCCGTGGGCGGAGAAGAGGTCCTTGCGGTGGGGGAGGTAGCGCAGTGTGCGTGCGCGGCCCACGAGCTTCGATCCGGGGATCACCGGGTGCACGCCGTCGATCGTGGTGTCGTTGTAACCGCGCTTGCGCAGTTGGGCGGAGAGGGTGGCGACACCCACGTTGGCGAGGCGCTCGCGCAGTTCGTCCGTAAGCTGCCAGGCTTCCGGCTCGGTGCCCCATGCGTCGGCGCGCTGTGCGTCGTCAACCTTTGGGGGGTTGCCCCACGCTGCGAGCGGTGGGCCCTCGACGATGTCTGTCCGAAGGATCCCAGAGCTGATCGCTGGGTTTGAGGTGGAGTACACCTCGACCTCCGCGCGCTGGCCGGGCAGTGCCACGGACGCGCCGGCGGGGGTACCGGTGAGGATCACGTCGCCCACCTCGAGGGTCATGAACCGCGAGAGGTCCGCGATCATGGTCCCGATCGTGAAGAGCATGCCTGCGCTCGAATCCTCTTGCACGAGTTCGCCGTCGAGGTACGTGCGCAGGCCGATCTCGGCCTCGGTGAGCTCGCTGGCTGGGATCAGCGCGGGACCGACGGGCGTGTAGCCGTCGCCGCCCTTGGAGCGCACGTTAGAGCCCTTGTCCGCGTACCGCATGTCGTGCAGCGCGAGATCGTTCGCCGCGGTCACCCATCCCACGTGGGCCCAGCCCTCGCTGGGGGAGACGTTGCGCGCCGGTGTTCCGATGATCACGGCGATCTCGCCCTCGAAGCCGAGCAGCTCGGTCCCAGCGGGGCGGGCGATGCTGCCCGATCCGGTGAGAGAGGATGCGGGCTTCATGAAATACGAAGGGTGTGCGGGTATGCGGCCACGCTGTGCGGCGCGTGAGCCGTAGCTTAGGTGCACCGCGATGACCTTGCCAGGGCGGTGTCCCAGTGTTTCGGTGATGACGTCCATGTCCTACTTCCAATCGCCTCGTCTACGAAGTTATATACGATTTGATGTAGGAATACTTTCCTGCTCCGGCGCATCTGTCAAGCCGAAACTCAGATGGATTTTCGACTCGACATCATGCACGGTTTGATATACGATCCTCGCAAAGCACTCGAGGAAGAGTCGGAGATCCTTAGAAATCCGCCAAACTTGCTCAGTGGACCACCCAACGATGGGAGAGATATGGATGAGTCGAAGAGTCTCGTAGACGCAGCCCTTGCCTACGTGCCCACGAACCTGTTCATCGATGGATGCTGGCGTGAGACAGAGAAAACGTTCGATGTCCTGAACCCGGCGACAGGCGATCTGATCGCCACGATCGCGGATGCCACGCCTCAGGATGGGATGGACGCGCTCGCCGCCGCGTCCAACGCGCAGGATGCCTGGGCCGCCACCGCTCCGCGCGTGCGTGCCGAACTGCTACGGGCGCTGTTTGACCGCGTCCACGAATTGCGCGACGTCTTCGCCACGCTGATGACGATCGAGATGGGCAAGCCACTCGCCGAGTCATACGGAGAGCTCACCTACGGCGCCGAATTCTTGCGCTGGTACTCCGAGGAGGCCGTGCGCATCAGTGGGCGCTACACGCCGTCGCCCGAAGGAAATCTTCGGATTCTCACACTCAAGCGGCCCGTGGGCCCCGCGCTCTTCATCACGCCGTGGAACTTCCCGCTGGCGATGGCGACCCGCAAGATCGCCCCGGCGCTCGCGGCGGGGTGCACCACGATCCTGAAGCCCGCGGCGCTCACCCCGCTCACCTCGATGGCGTTCGT
>JAKDIE010000061.1 GCA_030450655.1 Ruaniaceae bacterium | reverse complement strand
GCCTGGATCCCGCGACTGCGCGCGGGATGACGAGTCATGAGAACGCACCTAGGTAGCCGCCGCAGGTGTTCTTCTGCCTGGATTGCAGCGGACCTTGCTCTCGGGGCGCGCGCCGCCGCTCCCGGGCGTAAACGCAGGTATTCTTCTGACTGGACGGGAGCGATGGGGCTCGAGGTGGGACGATCTCGCTCCCTTTCGTGGCCGCGCCGCCCGTGGCCCTGCCCGCTCGCATCATCGTGGCAGTTCTCGTTCGGTCTGAGGCCCTGGGGCCATCTGCGTGGCACAGAACGTCACTATTCTGACGTTTCCTACCACGATCAGCCCTTCGGCCACTCGGATCGTACGAAAACTGCCACGATCACGATCAAAGGCCCGTGACCGGCACACTTTCGAAGAACGGGCTGCATCTCGTGACCGAAGACGCCCCTTTAGTCACCATATGCAGCCACAAGCGCTTGAGACGCCCCCGGGACGCCCCAGGGGGCGGTGGCACTGGCAACGCGGGCCCGGATCGCTGGCATCCAGGCCAAAGTCGCCGGCGAACCCGTCACCTCGCGCGCTCAGCCACGCCCGCGAGCAAGGTTCGCTGTCATCCAGGCCAAAGTCGCCGGCGAACCCGTCACATCGTGCGCCCACCCACGCCCGGCGCGTGACCCCGCGCGCGGCGGCGCGGCAAAACGTGGTGAGATAGGCCGGTGACTGAACGCAGCGGCTACCCGTACGGGATCGCCGCTTACCTTTGCTGGGGACTGTTCCCGCTGTTCTTTCGCGCGCTCGATTCGTCCGGGCCGTTCGAGATTGTGGCGCATCGGGCGGCGTGGTCCTTCGCGTTCTCGCTTGCGCTGGTGCTGATCCTGCGGCAGTGGTCGAAGATCCGGCAGGTTTTTCGCACGCCGCGGATTGCCTGGAGCCTCGCCCTCGCAGGGTTCCTCGTCACTGTGAACTGGACGCTCTACGTGTGGGCGGTGAACTCTGGCCACACGCTCGATGCGGCGATGGGCTATTTCATCAACCCGCTCGTCTCGGCGCTTCTCGCCGTGCTCGTGTTGCGGGAGAGCCTCACCCCCACGCAGTGGGTGGCGTTCGGGTTCGGTGCTGCGGCCGTCGTCGTCTTGATTGTGGGGTACGGATCGGTGCCGTACTTCGCGATCGGTCTGGCGATCTCGTTCGGTCTCTACGGGCTCGTGAAGAAGCGTGTGGGTGGATCCGTTGGGGCGCTACCGGGCTTCGCGGTCGAGACCGGCGCGGTGCTGCCCATCGCGCTTGGGTACCTTACCTATCTCGCTGTGACTGGCGGGCAGACCGCCACCTCGTCGCCGGGGCAGTTTGCGCTGTTGGTGATCGCCGGGCCGGTGACCGCGCTCCCACTGTTGCTCTTCGCGGCTGCGGCCTCGCGCCTGCCCTTGGCCGCCGTCGGGATGTTGCAGTACATGACGCCGATCATGCAGTTCCTGATCGGTTGGCTAGTGTTCAGCGAGCCGCTCCCGCCAGAGCGGCTGGCGGGCTTCGTGCTCGTGTGGCTCGCGCTCGTCATCTTCACGTTCGATGCGCTCCGATCCGCCCGGCGGAACCAGCGCCTTCTCAGGGCCGCGCGTGACGTGTAGACGCCTTGTGTCATCACCTGCCCCGGGGGTGGGTGCAGGTGCTGCCGTGTGGGGTTGGTCGCAGGATCTCTGGGGCGCGCGCGCCTCGCATTAGACTGGCACTCAGTTACAGGCGCCTGGCGCCATCCCCACTCGAGAGGTGTATGTGAGCGTGACACGCACTGTCGCTATTGTTGGCGCCGGCCCTGCAGGGATCTATGCGGCGGATATCCTGGCCAAATCGGGCCTCGACGTGGCCATCGACTTGTTCGAGAAGCTGCCGGCTCCGTACGGCCTCGTACGGTACGGCGTGGCGCCCGATCACCCCCGGATCAAGCAGATCATCACGGCGCTGTTCAACATCCTGCAGCGCGGGGACATCCGCCTGATCGGCAACGTGGACGTGGGCAAGGACGTCTCAGTTGCGCAACTGCGCAGGCACTACGACGCGATCATCTTCTCCACAGGTGCGGACAAGGACTCGCCGTTCTCGATTCCCGGCGGCGGCCTGCCCGAGGTCTATGGGGCGGCCGATTTCGTCTACTGGTACGACGGCCACCCGGATCACCCCCGCACCTGGCCGCTGAACGCGCGAGAGGTGGCCGTGCTCGGGGTCGGCAATGTGGCGTTGGACGTGGCGCGGATTCTCACGAAGCAGCCGGACCACCTCATGAGCACGGAGATGCCCGCGAACGTTGAGGCTGGGCTACGCCAGAGTCCCGTCACGGATGTGCACGTGTTCGGCCGCCGCGGCCCCGCCCAGGTGAAGTTCTCCCCGCTTGAGCTGCGTGAGTTAGGCCATGTGCCCGACGTCGACGTGATCGTCTACGAGGAGGACTTCGACTTCGATGAGGGATCGGAAGAGGCGATCCGCACCTCGAATCAGACGAAGCAGGTAGTCAAGACGCTCGTGGATTGGACGCTC
Organism: Ruaniaceae bacterium; assembly: GCA_030450655.1. Classification (GTDB taxonomy): domain Bacteria; phylum Actinomycetota; class Actinomycetes; order Actinomycetales; family Actinomycetaceae; genus KH17. The sequence goes on along the minus strand of JAKDIE010000061.1, from coordinate 4,748 downwards.
AAGGAGCCCGAGGACCTCACCGCCTCGCGCCGCATCCACCTCCACTTCCTCCACGCCCCGCAGGAGATTCTGGGGGCCGATGGGCACGTCGTCGGCATTCGTACCCAGCGCACGGAGCTCACGGGGGACGGGTCCGTGCGGCCCACCGGTGAGTTCGTGGACACGCCCGTGCAGGCGGTCTACCGCGCGGTGGGCTACTTCTCCTCGAAGGTTCCGGGTGTGCCGTTTGATCCGGTGCGCGGCGTGATCCCCAACGCGGAGGGCCGCATCACTGATCCGCAGGGCGCCCCGGTGCCGGGACTGTTTGCGACCGGGTGGGTGAAGCGCGGCCCGGTGGGGCTGATCGGCTCCACGAAGTCTGACGCGCAACAGACCATCGGCCATCTACTCGAGGATGTCGAGGCAGGGATCATCGGCTCCGACGCGCTCGGCGGTGACGCGATGCTCGAACTGCTCGATTCGCGCGGAGTTCGCTACACCACGTGGCAGGGCTGGGAACTGCTGGACGCGTACGAGCGGGAACTCGGCGCCGGCCAGGGACGCGAGCGACTCAAGGTCGTGGAGCGCGAGACCATGACCGCCGTCTCCCGCGAAGAACCGCACGACGGCACGCTGTACTAGCGCGACGCGGAGCGGCAGGACCCATTCGCGGCGGTTGAGCGAGGACCCTGCGCCCAGCCGAGGGCGGGAAAGTCGCTCTGCACACGAATCCGCCGGGGTCGGCTCCCTGGCTGACGGCTGACGGGGTGCGGCCAGCCGCGCATTGTGAGGTGCTCGGACTGACACCGTGCGGGTGGCGCACGATGACGAGGAGAGTGTGCGCAGGCTGGAGTGTGGTTGTGGCGGCGTCCGCAGGACAGATCCGATGCCTCGGCGAGTCTCGCAATCGGGAACAGCGGAGACTCCTCTGCTGTTGACGTAAGCGTGAAAGCTGGATTGAAGACCGCGGGCCTGATCGGTGTGTTGTGGGCGGTGCTGCTCGGCATCGGGTGGCTGATGGCGGGATCGACGGGCAACGCCTCGTTCATCTGGCTGTTCGCGGGGATTGGACTCATCTCGACGGCCGTCTCGTATTGGAACTCAGACAAGATTGCCTTGCGTGCCATGCAGGCGCAACCGCTCTCGGAGGACCAGGCGCCCCAGATCTACGCGATGGTCCACGAGTTGTCCGTGGCGGCCGGTCAGCCGATGCCGCGGCTCTACGTATCGCCCACGCCCACCCCCAACGCCTTCGCCACTGGTCGGAACCCCAAGAACGCGGCGGTGTGCGTGACCCATGGGATTCTGCAGATTCTTGAGCCGCGTGAGCTGCGGGCCGTGCTGGGTCACGAACTTTCCCACGTGTACAACAGGGACATCCTGATCTCCTCCGTGGCTGCGGCGATCGCGGGGCTGATCACCTCGCTTGCGCAGTTCCTGATGTTCTTTGGTGGCGGGCGCAGGCAGGGTGGCAATCCCCTCGCCGGCCTCGCGATGGTAATTCTTGCGCCGTTCGCGGCCATGCTGATCCAGATGGGGGTCTCACGCACGCGCGAGTACGAGGCTGATCGCTCCGGAGCCGAGTTGACGCGGGACCCGTTGGCGCTCGCCTCCGCGCTGGCGAAGCTCGAGAACGGCACCTCCGCACGGCCGCTTCAGCCCACCCCTGCCACCGAGTCGATGTCCCACATGATGATCGCAAACCCGTTCCGCGGCGGCGGGATGTCGCGGCTGTTCTCCACGCACCCTCCGATGGCGGATCGCATCGCGCGCCTGGAAGAGATGGCCGGCCGCCCGTAGCGGTATTGGCCGCTACTACGCTTTCCGAGGGTACTGAAAACCCGCCCATCCGCCCCGAATCGGCGTGGGCGGACGTCCCGTCAGAAAGCCGCGTGCGAGACTTGCGGAAGTCGTTCAAAGGAGAGTCATGCGGCGTGCTTTATGGGTTGCACCGGCGTTGGCCTGCGCGCTCGCGGCAGTCATTCCGGCAGCGGCCTCCGCGGCCCCATCCGCGACTGTTCCCACCGACGACGTCCAGCCCCTCACCTGCCAGCCGTACCTCGTGGACGCGACTGGCCTGCTCGCCGTCGACCTCATATCAGGGCACACGGATCCGATCACGGCGGTGGAGGGCCTCACCGCCGCGGGCTACAACGCGGCGGATAATCTCGTGTACGCGTGGGACTCGGTTCATGGTGGGATCGGCGCCGTGGGGGAGGGCGAGTACAAGTTCCTCGGCGCGGTTCCAGGGCTCGGCGCGGAGGCGTGGGATGGTGGCGAGGTGGACCGTGATGGGGTCTTCTGGCTTCTCGCCTCACAAAGTGGCGCGTGGGCTGGGGTGGATCTCGGCACGTTCGAGGTGGTGTTGAGCGGATCCGGTGAGCTGAGCGCGGGGGATTGGGCTGCGCGCTCGGATTCGTACGCGGCACTGTATACGCTCGATACCGACGCGTTGCGCGGATTCGACACGTCCAGCGGGATGGTCAGCGAGATCGCTCAATCGGGTGGAACTGACCGTGTGGTCACGGGAACGTGGGCCGACGCGACATACTTTCTCTACGTGCTGCTGGACGATTCCACGATCGCGCGCACGGAACTCGGCGATCCGCGGGTGATGCCGTTCTCGACGGTGCAGGCGGCCGCGCCCACGGACGGCGCGTGGTGCCCAGAGGCAATCCTCGAGGCCGACTGGGGTGATGCGCCCGATAGCTACCGCACCTCGTTGAGTTCGGACGGCCCGCGGCACTCGATTGTCGGTTTCGAGCCGGTGGGGCAGACGGCGCCGCTGATGCTTGGCACGGTCGTGACTCCCGAGCCCAATCCCGCGCACGCAGATCAGGATTTCGACGACGCCATCGCGTCCACCGTGCTGGTGAGCGCCACGGATCCGTTTGTGGTGGACATCGTGGTCACAAATGATTCCGCCGAGTCCGCCACGGTCACGGCGTGGCTGGACGCCGGATCCTCGGGCGGATTCGCGAGTGCGCCGGACGCCAGCATCGCTATCGCAGCGGAATCCGGTGCACAGACCTACCAGCTCGAGCTCCCCGCGCCCGTGACGGATACCTGGATGCGCCTGCGAGTGGCACCCGGAACCGGAGTGACCGTGCCAACGGGCGCGGCGCGCGGCGGCGAGGTGGAGGACTGGGCTGTTAAGGCACTGCCCGCAGAGCGTGGCCTCGCGATCTCGAATGCCGCCTTCGATGAGGCGAAGAACTCGTTGACAGTGACGGTGGCCAACACCGGGAACGCGGCTCAGACACCGCTCGTCACGGCCGGTGAGCTGTGTACGCCACTACTCGACGATGTGCGCCTGGCGGCCAGGGCCGAAGTCACCACCAGTTGCACGTTCGAGCCGCCTCCGGATGGAACGACCGTGGTGATCACCGCAGCCGACGGCGACGTGCAGGCCGAGCCTGTAGAACTCACGTGGGCCGTGGCTCAGACCCCAGAGGAGACCGCCGCGGCCGATGAGGCAACGCAGGAGGCGACGCCGGGGGAGTCGAGGCCCATTCCGTGGCTACCGATGGTGATCATCGGTAGCGGCATGGCGCTCTTCGCTGCAGGTGGCATTATTGCGAGACGAACCGCCAAGGACGACGGCGAAGAAGGTGACGAGGACGCGGACGAAGGCTAGCGGTAGTTCACAAACTGCAGCGCCGCGTCGATGTCCGCGCCCTTCAGCAGCGCGATGACGGACTGGAGATCGTTGCGGGACTTCGACGAGACTCGCACCTCGTCGCCCTGGATCTGCGCTTTGACGCCCTTGGGTCCCTCGTCGCGGATCAGCTTGGTGAGCTTCTTGGCGTTCTCCTGCGTGAGGCCTTCCTTAAGTACCCCGGAAAGACGGTACTCCTTGCCGGAAGCCTGGGGTTCGCCGTCGCCCACATCAAACGCCTTGAGGGACACGTCCCGGCGGATCAGCTTGGTCTGGAAGACGTCGTAGATCGCCAGCACGCGCTCTGAGGAGTTGGCGATCATCACGATGCTCTCGCCGCTCCACGCGATGGATGCGCCCACCCCCTTGAAGTCGTAGCGCTGGGAGATCTCCTTCGCCGCCTGGTTGAGGGCGTTGTCCACCTCTTGGCGGTCAACCTTGCTGACGAGATCGAATGAGGAATCCGCGGCCATGTTTCTCCTTGGTGGTGTTTGTCACCTTGTGACTATCTACCGTCCATTCTGCCGCATTCGCGTGGAGGAAGGGGCCCGGAACCTGATAGCCTTCCATGTGCATCGGCGGGTTACCCAAGCGGCCAAAGGGAGCTGACTGTAAATCAGTTGCGGAATGCTTCGGGGGTTCGAATCCCTCACCCGCCACAAATATGATGCCCCGCGACATGTGTCACTAGTGTCGCGGGGCATCTTTCATGCGTGGGGCCAGCGCCAGCTACATCGCCAGCGCCAGCGCCGCAACGTGCCCTGCGCTGAGGGCGAGGCCGTCCGCAGTCTCGCGATCGTCGTCGGGCAGAAGCCTCTTCACCTCGCGTTTCGATGACGAAACCGCCTGCGGGACGCCGCTCCAAGTGAGATCGTTGAAGTGGAGGATACGAAGTTGTATCCATCTGCCCGATGCCTGCGGGGCATGCGCAGGCCGCACCTGCTGGAGGAGAAATGGCACATCGCGACTTACCCCTGAACGGCCACCGCACAATCAAGGAATGGCTGGAGCACCCCACGGGAGGCCCGGTGATGAGGGAGGTGTTCTCGCGCGCGGGGGTCGAAGAAGCGGCGATCGCGCAGATGATGTCGCTGCCCCTCGGTGGGCTGCC
>JAKDIE010000060.1 GCA_030450655.1 Ruaniaceae bacterium | reverse complement strand
GGACACGGCGATCTCTAGCGCACTGGCGGTCTCCTCAAGAGGAGTGGATGGATCAGGAGCCTGCACGAGCAGGAGATCGACGTGATCCGTCCGCAGACGCTCCAAGGAGGAATCCAAATTGGAAAGAATCGTCCCGCGCGAGGCGTCGACTGCGGCGCGGGAGGTACGCCAGGTCCGCACCCCGGCCTTCGTCACGAGGACCACATCCTCGCGCGCCACCGTGCTGCCGATCATGTCCCCGATGAGTACCTCGGAGGCCCCATCGGCGTAGCCCGCCGCGGTATCGATCACCGTTCCACCTGCGTCCACGAAGTCCGTGAGCATCGTGTGCGCGTCGTCGCCGTCGGTGTCTCTCCCCCATGTCATCGTGCCGAGGCCGAGAGAGGACACGCGCAGACCGGATGAACCAAGTGAGGATTCTTGCATAAGTGTTAGGTTAGTCAATCCGCGGATGGGGTACGCTCGCTTCTCGTGGATTGGTGGCATGCGATAGTTCTCGGCCTGGTGCAGGGACTGACAGAGTTTCTCCCCGTTTCGTCCTCTGCGCACATTCGTGTGGCGGGCGAACTCATCGGCTTCGGGGACCCCGGCGCGGCGTTCACGGCGATCACGCAGATCGGAACCGAGACGGCGGTGATCGTCTACTTCCGGCGCACGATCGTCACCGTGATCAAGGCGTGGTTCGGTGCCCTGCCGATCGGACCGTGGAAGAACACGGTCCCGCGCAACGATCCCGACGCGCGGATGGGGTGGTTCGTGATCCTCGGCTCCATCCCCGTCGTCGTCCTTGGGCTGCTCCTCGAAGACTGGATCGATCACGCATTCCGTAACCTCTACCTGACGGCCGCCACGCTCGCGATCTTCGGCATTTTCCTGTGGCTGGCGGACGTCACCTCGCGGCGAGTGAAGGAGCTCGACCAGTTGAACGGGCGAGACGCCACCATCTTCGGTTTCGCGCAGGCGCTCGCATTGATTCCGGGCGTCTCGCGCTCGGGTGGAACGATCACGGCCGGCCTCCTGATGGGGTACTCCCGCAAGGCCGCTGCGGACTACTCGTTCCTGCTCGCGATCCCGGCCGTCCTTGGTTCGGGGTTCTACAAGCTGTTCACGGACGGGCTCACCGGCGTTTCCCCAGTGTCCATGCCGGCCACTCTCGTCGCCACCATCGTGGCGTTCGTGGTGGGCTACGTGGTGATCGTGTGGTTCCTGAAGATGATCAGGACGCGCACCTACACCATCTTCGTGGTCTATCGGCTCGTCGTGGCGGCCGCGCTCGTGGTATTGCTGCTCACCGGGGTGCTGTCCCCGATGCCCACGATCGCCTAGTCGACGTCCCCAAACTCGTCCGCGTCGATCTCGTCTTCGTCCTCGTCGTCATCGTCGAAGAGATCGAACGGGAGATCGACGTCGTAGTGGGTCATCAGCGCGTCGTCGTACGTAATGAACGCATCTTCCAGCGTGACCGTGGCCGAGATGACGGCAGGTGATTCCGGATCCTGCGCATGTAGCGCGGACTCGTAATGGGCGTTGAGGGCCTCAATCAGACGGTCCAGTGCGGCGCGCGGGTCGATCTCCATACCCGTGAGCCTATACGCCCGGATGCCGTGCGTCTGCCCATTATGCGTGGCGCATCAGGTTCGCAAGCGCCCGCACTCCGAACGCCATCGCGTCCACGGGAACTCGCTCGTCAACACCGTGGAATAGGCCTGCGAAGTCGAGTTGCTCCGGCAGTCGCAGTGGCGTGAAGCCATACCCCCGAATACCAAGACGGGACAGTGCCTTGTTGTCCGTTCCCGCCGAAAGCATGTACGGCAGCACGATCGCCTCGGGGTCCTCACGCACGATGGACGCGACCATCGCGTCCACGAAATCGCCCTCGAACGGGACCTCCAGGCCGATGTCGTAGTTGATTGGGGAGATTTCGACCCCCGGGCCGGCGAGACCTTTGATGGTGGCCATCGCCGCCTCCTCATCGCCGGGGATCACGCGCATGTCCACGGCCGCGCTGGCAGCGCCCGGGATCACGTTGGCCTTGTACCCCCCGCCGAGCTGCGTGGGGTTTGAGCCGGTGGCGAGAGTCGCCTCCACGAACGCACTGGACGGCCCGAGGGCGCGCACCAGCGGCATGATGCTCTCTCGGTCCTCGGGATCGTAGCGAAGTCCCGTGAGGTCCGCTACGCCGTCGAGCAGGGTTCTCACGGTGGACGTGAGGTGCAGGGGCCACTCGTGGGCGCCGATGCGCGCCACCGCCCCGGCGATCCGCGTGATGGCGTTGTCGCCGTTCACAAGCGAGCCGTGGCCCGCCGTACCCTCGGCCTCGAGGCGCATCCAGCGCAGGGCCTTCTCCGCCGTCTGGAGGAGGTAAACGCGGCGGCCGTTGACCGTGACAGAGTACCCACCCACCTCGGAGATCGCGTCCGTGGCGCCCTCGAAGATCTCTGGGTGGTTGTCCACCACCCAGTGGGCTCCGAAGCGGCCGCCGGCCTCCTCGTCCGCGAAGACCGCCAGCACGATGTCGCGGCGTGGCCGCCAGTCGCTGCGCCGCATATCGCGCACCACGGCGAGCATCATGCCGAGCATGTCCTTCATGTCGACGGCGCCGCGTCCCCACAGCATCCCGTCGCGGATCTCGCCGGCGAAGGGTGGGATCGTCCAGTCGGATGCGTTGGCGGGCACCACGTCCGTGTGGCCGTGGACCACTAAGGCGGGCGCCGTGGGTTCTGTCCCGGGGATGCGGAGCAGTACGCTGGTGCGGCGCTCGGCCGATTCGACGATCGTGGGCTCGTAGCCTACCTCCGTGAGGAGTTCCGCCACGAGTTCGGCGGCCTTACGTTCGCCCGGTCCCGAGCCGTCGCCAAAGTTCGAGGTATCGATTCGGATGAGGCGTTGCGCGATGTCCACGGCCTCTGCCGCGACTGGATCGCGCAGGATGCTACTCGTCATCGAGGGACTCCCGTAGACGCGTGGCGGTGAGCGCTTCGGCGATTCTCGGCTCGAAGAAGCCCGGCCCCTTCAGGACCTTGCCGTCCTCGCGGTAGATCGGGGCGCCGTCGGCCCCCAGCTTGGAGAGATTCGAGCGCTGCACCTCACGTAGCACCGCATCGAGCGCAATACCGCTCTCCAGCGCCATGCCGTAGATGACGTAAATCAGGTCTGCCAGGGCATCGGCCGCCGCCACGGTGTCACGGGTGTTGGCATCGTTCGCGAGCACCTCACGGAACGCCACAGTGATACGCTCCTCGCCCTCGGCGCCGTAGACGGCACCTACGAGCTCGGCGAATTCTTCGGCGATCAGGCCCATGCGCATGTCGATGCGATCGATGTCCACGGATGGCTCTCCCGTGACGACGGGCAGGTGGTAGGTCTCGTGGAACTGGCGAACCAGCGCCTCTGGATCGCGCGGGTTTGGGATGGCCGGCAGGACGCCGTCGGGACCCGTCCACGGTTCCGCGGGCTCACGAGGCCACTGCTTCAGGAGCGACGCGGTCCACATGGTGCGCGCCGGCTCCCCCTCGTTCAGCGAGCGGTGCGCCAGGCGGGAGATGCCCTCGCGGCGGAAGCCGTGCTTCCAGGCGGCCCGCCACGAGCCCCAGTTGCCGACGACGGCGCTCCACGACACCTTCTCTGCGCCCAGTTCATCAAAGGCGAAGTCCAGGGCCAGGCGGATCGCCGGGTGGAGGGTGCCTTGGCCGCGCGAATCCGGGGCCACCCAGTATCCGAGCTCCACCGTGGCGTCTCCGCGCGCGGCGAGCCCGATCATTCCCGCGAGTTGGCCGCGCTCTCGGTAGATTCCCCACTCGGCCCCGCCCTTGGACCAACTGGCTGGTACGACCTCGGTGACGAAGGTGCGGGCGTCGGCCTCGGTGTACGGGCTGGGAACTGTTGTGAAGTCCGCGATGACGGGATCCTGACAGGCCGCCGTGATGGCGGGGATGTCGGCCTCTGTGGGAGCCTTCAGCTCGATGCCGGTCATTGGGTCTTCGAGAAGTACAGGTTCCATGGCCTCGATACTAGGCCACTTTTTCATGGTGTCCGGAGGGGGACTTGAACCCCCACGCCCTAATACGGGCACTAGCACCTCAAGCTAGCGCGTCTGCCAATTCCGCCACCCGGACAAGGTGAACTCCCGGACCTTCCGGCCCAGGCGCCAGACAAAGATAACACGTTCAGAGCCGGGGTATGAAAACGGCTCAGCGGGCAGGCCGCGCCGGCCAGACCGACCCCTGTTCCCGCTCACCCCACGGCGTGCGATCGCCCGTTCGAACCATGTCCTCGCTGATGACCGTCAGCGTGAACGCACCCGGCGCCGAACAGTAGAGAGAGACGAGGAGGAACCAGCCCCACTCGGAAAGCAACCGTGATTCGGTGAGCCCCTGCAACGCGAGGACTGCGGTCATGAGCGCCCACCCAAGTGGGATGAAGCTATCTCCTCGATGTGCGCGCTCGACGAGGCGCCACGCGCCGAGGAACGTCAGCACGACCAGTGTGAGAAGAAGGGCGACGCCCACGAGACCGAGCTGAAGCCAGGCGTCGAAGAAGGCGTTGTGGCCATGTGGTGCGACGTATGCGCCGACCCTCTCGATGATTGACGCGTATGGATCCGAGAAGACTGGCCAGTAAGCCACGTAGCCCCAGCCTTCGGGACGCTGGGTGGCGAACTCCAGCATCGCCTGCCAGATGTCTCCGCGATTGGTGGCGTCCGGGCTGCGATCGAGTAGATCGAAGATTTGGGCACGAAAGCGCAGAGTCACGACGGCGGCCATGGCAGTCAACCCCAGAACGGCGAATGACAGCGTTCGCTTCCATGCCGGCCGTGACGAACGAATCACGAGCCCCGCCAGCAGGAGCCCCATCACGTAGACGGTGGCCACCGTGACTGTCGCCGATTGCGTCATATAGAGCACGAAGACGCTGGCGATCCCGGTGCCGAAGGCGTCGATCCGCCCGATCCTGCCGTCCAGGAAGAGGATAATGACGCCGATGAATGTGAAGAGGGCGATGGCACCAAAAGGATTGCGGTTGCCAACGAAACCTTGGATGTAGCCGCCGGTCAGGAGATTGTTTTCTGACCACAGGGGTGAGCCGAGAAAGTGATCGCCCGCCAGAGAGAAGAGATCCCGCGAGATCGGCTCAATCGGCTCGCGAATCACGAACGCGACGATCATCTCGAACGCGATGCCTATGAACAGGCTGATCTGGAAGCCTCGATACAGCATTCCCATGAACCGCCCGATGGTGGTCGAGCGGACGATCGTGAGGGCAAGCGCCGTGGTCGCGATCAGTGTCACCGAAGCGATCAGGGTGACGGTGCGCGTGGCGGACCAGAGCACGGATGCGGCGGCAAGCCCCACGAACGAGCCGAGAAGCACCTGCGGCGTCAACTGCCGCCAGGTGGGCCGGTACGCCAGAAACACTGCGACGAGTGTCGCGACGGCGATCCCCACGAAGATGGGGATGCTCACGAGATAGCGGATGCCCTGCCCAGAAATGAGTAACACGATCGCCCAGATCGCAAGGTGATCCCGCACACTGTGGAGCGCAAGCGCTCGCGTGCTCCCGGCCACGGTTCCCTCCTTGTTCGGACTTCCCGAGTGTACGGCCGAAATCAGATCATTCGGGCCCCACTCGAGGATGAGAACATAGCAGCATGACCATTAGCATCCCGACTCAAAGCGCTGCTCTTCCCTTCATCCTGCCCGACTTCGCTTGCATCACCCCGGATTCTGTCCGCGCCAGCGCGGCCGCAGGCATGGCGCAACTGCGCGCGGAATGGGACGCGATCGCGCGCAACCCCGAGGCTGCAAGTGAGGAGAACACGCTCGTTGCTCTCGGCCGCGCCGGCCTCGATTTCGAGACCGGCCTCGGAGTTGGATACACGATGATGAGTTCCATCGGCGGCGCAGAATGGGATGCCGTCCAGGCCGAGCTGATGCCGCAGATTTCAGCACTGTACGACTCCCTGTGGATGAACGATGGCATCTATGAGCGTCTCGCCGCACTTGAGGCGCCGGAGGATCCCGAAGCCGAGCGCCTTCTCACGGAGTACCTGAAGGACTTCCGCCTGCGCGGGATCGAACTGGATGCAGAGGGGCGGGAGCGCCTGAAGGAACTCAATGCCGCACTCTCTTCCGGCGAGACCGAGTTCGAGCAGCGCACCGTCACGGCCCGCGATGCAGCGGCGTTGCACATCACCGATCGCACGGAACTCGCGGGCCTGGATGACGAGACGATCGATTCGCTCGCGCACGCCGCCACCGAGCGTGGCCTCGAGGGGTGGCTGATCACCCTCATCTCCCCCAGCCAGCAGCCGCTCCTCACCCGGCTCACCGATCCGTCCACACGCGAGCGCCTGTTGGCCGCGTCGCTGGCGCGTGGTGACGACGACGAGACCCGCGCCCTCATCCTGAACCTCGCGCGCATGCGCGCGCAGAAGGCGGCGCTCCTCGGGTTTGAGACCCACGCGGACCTCGTGGCGGCCTCCGCGACGGCCCCGAGCGCCGCCGCGATCGCCGAACGCCTCGCCCTTCTCGCCCCTCCCACCTCGCGGAATGTCACGAGAGAATCGGAGGAGCTCGCCACGCTGAAGGCGCGGGACACGGACGAGCCATTCGCCCCGTCGGACTGGTTCTTCTATGAGGAGAGGCTGCGCGCGGAGGTCGCGAACGTAGACTTCGACGCAGTGCGCCCTTACCTGGAGCTCAACGCGGTGCTCACCGATGGCGTGTTCTACGCGGCCACCCAGCTCTTCGGTATCCAGTTCACCGAGCGTCCGGAACTCTCCGGCTGGGCGCCCGAGGTGCGCGTGTGGGAGGTGCGCGAGGAGGACGGCGAGCCCCTGGCCCTGTTCGTGGGTGACTATTACGCGCGGGCGGGCAAGAACGGTGGCGCGTGGATGCACAATCTCGTGGAGCAATCCCGCCTCGACGGCACACTGCCGGTGGTTGCGAACAACCTGAACATCACGAAGCCGGCTCCCGGCACGCCCACGCTCCTGACGTGGGATGAAGTGATCACCGCGTTCCACGAGTTCGGGCACGCATTGCACGGCATGCTCTCGAACGCGCGATTCCGGGGGCTCGCGGGTGCCAACGTGCCGCGGGACTTCGTGGAGTATCCCTCACAGGTGAACGAGATGTGGCTGGAGGACCGCGACGTCGTCGCACATTTCGCACGCCACCACGCGACCGGGGAGCCACTTCCTGCCGAGCTCCTCACCTCTCTCCTGGTGGTGCGTTCGTTTGGGCAGGGCTTCGCGACGGCCG
>JAKDIE010000360.1 GCA_030450655.1 Ruaniaceae bacterium | reverse complement strand
GTCGCCATCCAGGCCGAACGAACCCGCGGCTTCACACGCGGTGCGGGCGCTCACCGCGGTCGGGCAGGGGGCATCACTGTCAGGTTCCCTGCGGCGCCGCACGGCGAGCAGATGGGGATCGCGGGACTCACGCTGAACGGAGCCCGAGTCAGCTGAGCCTCCGCGCGCCTCCGTCGCGTGGCATCCCTGAGCCTGGATCCCGCGACTACGCGCGGGATGACGATTCATGGGAACGCACCATGGTGGCCATCGCAGAAGTTCTTCTGCCCGGATGTCGGCGAGCCTTGACCAACGAAATGGGATACCCGCGGCGCTCAGCGGTAGTCTTCAGCAATCACCCAGCGGTCGCGTAGCCGGAAGGCGGGGATCGTCTGGCGCTTCGCCTTGTTCGCAGCGACATTCCCTCGCACATCAGCGAGGCGTGCCCAATCAGCCAGCGGGATGATCCGGCGGCTCGAGACCATCGCGATTCGCTTGTTCAGCGACTCGATGAGGAGCAGCGCAAGCAGACGAGTCATGCCGCCGTGCTCGCCCGTCTCGCCGCCAATCGCCCAACAACCAGAATTGCCGATCTGCTTCCAGGGCCTCGTGTACACCGGATAGCCTTGCGTTAGTGCTAGGGGAGTCTCGAGGTGGAGATTGTGGTGAAAGAACACTCAGGTTTGGTGCAATGGCGGGGTCTACTGCTGGTTGGCGGCTGGGCTGCGTTGGGGTCCGTGTTCCTGATCGTCGTTCAGATCGTGGTTTTCGCTGTGTGGCCACCGCCCGAAGACGTCCGCGGTGTCTTTGACCTGATGATCCACTCTCCCGTGCTTGGGTTGCTTTCCATGGATGCGCTCTACCTGATAAACAACCTGCTCGTCCTGATGATCTATCTGGCCCTAGCGGTAGTGCTGTGGGAGGCATCTCGATCAGGGGTGGTGCTGGTTCTTGCCCTGGGCTTCATTCAAATGGCGGCGTACTACGCATCCAATCCGGCCGTGGAGATGCTGAGCTTGGCCAACACCCATGCTCTCGCCGAAGGTCCAGAGCGTGCAATCCTTGAGGGTGCCGGCGTGGCACTGATATCCGCGTGGACCGGCACCGCATTCCTGGTCTACTACTTCCTCGGCGCATTCGTGCTGCTCGTGCTTACCTGGCTACTGCGGCAGACGGCGGCGTTCCCCCGCTCGGTGTCCTGGTGGGCGTTGGCAGCCGGGATCTTGATGCTGGTGCCGTCGCCATTCGGAATCGTTGGGATGGCTTTCGCCCTCGCCTCCCTGATCCCGTGGAGCGTATTCTGCATTGCTGTGGGGGTGCGGCTCCTGCGGCTCGCTTCCTCGACCCGCGATCTCAGTGCGGCGGGTACGCCGCAGTCCAGCGAGGGTTGACCGGCGTCCGATTCGGCGCTCCGGCCGGGTTCTCCCGCAGCGTCAGCACGCCATCGACCAATCTACCTTCTGGCGGTATCTTTCTACCATGGGTCTGAACATCAAGTCCGACGACGTTCACGAACTTGCGCGCAGGCTCGCCGCGATCGAGGGCACCTCCATGACGGGCGCCGTCGAAGATGCGCTGCGCCGCCGCTTGGCCGAGGTCGAAGAGTCCGATCGCCGCGAACGAGCACGCGCGCTCCTTGAACAACTGTGGGTTCGCCTGACTGACGAGGACCGCAGCGCGATACTTCGCGCAGAACTCGAGATGTACGACGACGCGGGGCTTCCGCGGTGATCGTCGATACGTCCGCCCTCGTTGCACTTCTCCTCGGCGAGGACTCGGCCGAGGAAATCTGGGCGGCGACCGATGGGCAACGCCTTTCGATTTCCGCGCCCACCATGGTGGAGTTGGGATACGTCATCGAACAGCGGCTGGGCCCGGCCGGCCGGATGAGGGTGCAGCGGATACTCGACTTGCTCGAGGTCGAGATCGTGCCCTTCACCGCGGAGCATGCGGATCTAGCTCGGCAGGCCCTGCGGGACTTCGGCAGGCTATCCGGGAGCCCCGCCCGCCTCAATCTTGGGGACTCATTCTCCTATGCTCTCGCGGCACATGCCGCCGAACCGCTGCTCTTTGTGGGCGATGACTTCACCCACACGGACCTGACACCGGCACTCTAGCCGTCGGCGATTCTCGTGGACGGCGCACCCACGCGCCTAGCCTTGCACTATGCGCGTGGGCGAAATCCAGATTCTGCCGGTCTTCGACGGCAT
>JAKDIE010000359.1 GCA_030450655.1 Ruaniaceae bacterium | reverse complement strand
GGCGTGCGGCGCCGTCGCGGGTGTTGCCGGTGGTGGCGTCTGGGCGGATGCCGATGGAGCTTGCGGCGCCGCTACGGGCGGCCGCCCGTGCGCCTACGCCGGCTCGGTGAAGCGCGCTGCGATCAGGCCCGTGAGTTCGATCATGCGGGCCTCGCCGTCGTTGGCGCGAAGCACGAAGCTCGACTCGTAGAGCGCGTCGATAATGTCGATGAAGTCGGAGGTGTCCACCGTGAGGTTCAGTCCGAGGCGCGCCGCCGCAGTCATGAGGACGCCGCGGAACAACACGCTGATCTCATCTCGCCGCTGCGAGAGTCGCGCCGCGAGAGCGGGCTAGCGGCGCGAGCGAAGTGTGATCTCGAGCATGGTGGTGTGAACCTCCGGCGAGATCATGCGGCTCTCCAGCACGAGCCGGACGGCATCGTTGAGGCCGACTCCTTCGGGAAGATCTTGGACGGCCTCAACAAACAATGAGTTCGTTGCGGCATGGACGTGCTCGACGATCGCGAGGACCAGTTCGTCCTTATCGGCGAAGTTTGAATAGAAGGCGCCGCGAGTGAAGCCCGCGGACTCGCAGATTGTTTCCACGCTCGTCGCGTCAATGCCGTGCGCCGCGAACTCCTGTACCGCGGCGTCAACGAGGCGCCTGCGGGTGGCTTCGCGTCGTGGGGTGGAGACCATGCGCCCCACCCTACAACCTCGATACGGTCCTGTACCGAGAATGGATACAACACTGTATGCTAGCGCTTGAATACGTTTCTGTATCGAAAGGCTCTCGGTGTCTGCAACGCTCTACACGCTCGGCCGTTGGTGTTACCGCAACCGCGTACGGGTGGTGGCTATCTGGCTTGCCCTCCTCATCACGTTCGGCGTGGGAGCCCTCACGCTCCACGGCACGTTCGATGACGACTTCGACATCCCGGGCTCGTCCTCCTCGGAGGCATTCCGCCGGCTCCACATGACCTTCCCGGAGGCCACCGCACTGCAGGCCATCGCGATCTTCATCGCACCGGAAGGTTCCACGGTGGAGGCCGAACGCGCGGACATTGAGGCGTCCATGGCCACATTCGAGGCAGTGGACATTGTGGATCGGACCACGTCTCCGTGGGACGAGATGATCTCCGGCATGATCTCCGATGACGGCCGGGCCGCGATGATGCAGATCAGCCTGAACGTTGAAGGCACGCCGTCCGTGGACCAACTGGCTGAGATCACCGCCGTTGGCGACACCGTCCAGGAGGCACTGCCTGAGGGCTGGCAGGTCGCGATGGGAGGGCAGGCATTCAATCTCCAGCTTCCCTCGCTCTCCATCATCGAGGCGATCGGCCTGATGCTCGCGCTCGTGGTCCTCACCGTGGTGCTGGGATCGCTGGTGGCCGCCGGGCTTCCGCTGCTCACGGCACTGATCGGTGTGGGCATCGCGATGGCGATCCTGATGATCGTGACCCGCGTGATGGGCATTTCCTCGGTGACCCCGATTCTCGCGGTGATGCTCGGCCTCGCCGTGGGCATCGACTATGCGCTCTTTATCCTCTCGCGCTATCGGGACGAGTTGCGTAATGGTTCGGATTACGAAGAGGCTGCTGGCCGCGCCACCGGAACTGCTGGCTCCGCCGTGGTGTTTGCGGGGTTGACCGTGTTCATCGCCCTGCTCGGTCTCGGGGTCGCCAACATCCCATTCCTTACTGTCATGGGCGTGTTCGCGGCGCTCACGGTCGCCTTCGCGGTGACGATCGCTCTCACGATGCTGCCCGCCTTGATGGGATTTGTGGGCCCGCGGATGAAGCCCAAGCCGCGGAAGAACCCGGAGAAGGCAACGATCGGCACCCGCTGGTTCGCATGGTGGGTGGGGGTCACCACGAGCCATCCGATCATCACGATCGTGGCGGTGGTTGCGGCACTTGGCGCGCTCAGCGTGCCCGCGTTGAACCTGCACATGGCGCTGCCGAACCCCGGCCAGAACCCCTCCACCTCGCAGGACCGCATCGCCTACGATCTGATTGAGGAGCACTTCGGCCCCGGCCACAACGGGCCGTTGATCGTCACGGTTGACATCATCAACTCCGAGGATCCCGTGGGTGTAATCGATAGAATTGTGGCGGATCTCGAGGCCACGGAAGGCGTGGCCTCCGTCCCCATGGCCACCCCGAACGCCAACGTGGACACGGGCATGATCCAGGTGATCCCCACCACCGCT
>JAKDIE010000358.1 GCA_030450655.1 Ruaniaceae bacterium | reverse complement strand
GCCCCGGGATGCCTCCTGCGCCGCGTCCCGATCGTGATCCATCGAGGTCATCTGTACGGCGGCCACGTCCGAGCCCATATGTGCAACGACCAGCACTGGCCGGTCCTTGCCCACCTCGGGATCTTCCTCGTAGGGAACCCACGTCCACACGATCTCGCCGGGATCCGGGTCGCCGTCCATACGCGGCGCGTAGTCGAACGCTGGCAGCCCGTGAGACGTGTCAAACTCGGTGGCGCTCGTGGCGCCGTTGGGCGATGGCCCGGCTCGACCCGAGGTCTTCTTGCTGGCCGACGGCGATCCAGACTTCGGTTTCGGAGTCAGAGTTGGCGTGGGCCCGGGTTCGGAGCGCTGTTTCGGGGCGCGTGCAAGGCCGCGGCGGAGTCCGTTGAGGAAGTTGACGACATCGCCAACGAGTTGAGGGTTCCGCTTCACATTCCCATCCTAGGGCGGAGCTTTCGAGCGTTGCAGGAGCTACGCCAGCAACCAGATCAGCAGTGCCAGGAACGCGCCCGAGAACGAGAGAGGGATCGCCGCGAGCGTGCCCGCAAACGCTACCATCGTGATGCGCAGATCCGCCTTGAGATACGGCGCGTTCACCGGCCCGCCGGCCGCCTGGAGCATGGCACGCTGAGTCGCCTCGACTCCGGGAAGGAAGCGGGAGTCGCGCGCCTGAGTCTCCACGTAGAGAGCCTCGAAGAAGGTATCGGCGGGATCTTCGGCGTCGGCAGAAACGGTCCCAGAGGAGACGTACACCTGGTTCTCGGACGCCGTGAGGTGCGCGCCGAGCCGCCAGCGGCGCCACGCGAAGGTCGCCACGAGGACGGCGAGTAGCAACGCCACCGCGAACAGGAACCAGGAGATGAACAGCCCGTTGGTCAGCGCCGAGCCGAGCGCGATTCCGAGGAAGATGGCCGTGAAGAGCGCGGAGACGATCGTGAGCCCGCGGCTCATCTCAGAGCTCATGCGAAGCATCGCTGCGATTAATCCGTTCATGTGTACCACCTCTCACCTTGTCAACGTGAGGTGCCGCCACGATGTTCCCGTTTTACCGGCGAGTGTGGACCGTGGGACCATAGTGCGACTCACGATTCGCGAAGAGGACTCCTTGATCCCTGACTTGTCACGCACGATCGCCCCGGCCGCCACCGCCCCGGAGCTGCTGCGCAATTTCTGCATCATCGCGCACATCGACCACGGTAAGTCCACGTTGGCCGATCGCATGCTTCAGCTCACCGGCGTTGTGGACGATCGGTCCATGCGCGCGCAGTACCTCGACCGGATGGACATTGAGCGTGAGCGCGGCATCACCATCAAGTCGCAGGCCGTGCGCATGCCGTGGCAGGTGGGGGAGACCGCGTACGCGCTCAACATGATTGACACGCCCGGACACGTGGACTTCTCCTACGAGGTCTCCCGGTCGCTCGCCGCGTGTGAGGGCGCCGTGCTCCTGGTCGACGCCGCCCAGGGCATCGAGGCACAGACCCTCGCCAACCTGTACATGGCCATGGAGAACGATCTCGAGATCGTGCCCGTGCTCAACAAGATCGATCTGCCGGCCGCGCAGCCGGAGAAGAACGCCGAGGAACTCGCCGGGCTCGTGGGCTGCGATCCGGCGGACGTTCTGCAGGTCTCCGGCAAGACCGGCGCCGGCGTGCGCGAACTGCTGGACCGGATCGTGCAGCGCGTTCCCTCACCGAAGGGTGACGCGAACGCCCCCGCCCGCGCCCTCATCTTCGACTCGGTGTATGACACCTACCGCGGCGTGGTCACCTACGTGCGCGTGGTGGATGGCCGGATCACGCCGCGCGAACGCATCCTGATGATGTCCACCGGCACCACGCACGAGCTCCTCGAGATCGGCGTCATCTCGCCGGAGGCCACGCCGTCGAAGGGGCTGGGAGTTGGCGAGGTGGGCTACCTCATCACCGGCGTGAAGGACGTGCGGCAATCCCGCGTGGGTGACACGGTCACCAACTCCACCAAGCCCGCCACCGAGGAGCTCTTGGGGTACCGCGATCCGAAGCCGATGGTGTTCTCCGGCCTCTACCCGATCGACGGCTCGGACTACCCCGTGCTGCGCGAGGCGCTCGACAGGCTTAAGTTGAACGATGCCGCTCTCGTGTACGAGCCCGAGACCTCCGTGGCCCTGGGCTTCGGCTTCCGCTGCGGATTCCTCGGCCTGCTGCACCTCGAGA
>JAKDIE010000357.1 GCA_030450655.1 Ruaniaceae bacterium | reverse complement strand
GGTGTGGAACTGCCGCTGGAAGAGGTGCCGCTCGTACAGAAGCGTGCCATCGATCTCGCGCGGCGGTTCGCGAAGCCCGTGATTGTCGCCACACAGGTGCTGGAATCGATGATCAGTTCACCGCGCCCCACGCGGGCCGAGGCCTCGGACTGCGCGAACGCGATTCTCGACGGCGCGGACGCCGTCATGCTTTCTGGTGAGACCTCTGTGGGTGCGTACCCGTTCGAGGCCGTCAGCACGATGGCCCGGATCATCAAGACCACCGAGGAAGAGGGCGGCGATCGAATCGCGCGCCTCACCTCTGCGCCCCACACGCGTGGCGGCGTCATCACGAAGGCAGCGGCGGATATCGGCGAGATGCTCGAGGTAAAGTACCTCGTCACATTCACGCAGTCCGGCGATACTGCGCGCCGGCTCTCGCGCCTGCGACCCGCCATCCCCCTGCTGGCGTTCACACCCGTTGAGAACACACGCAATCACCTTGCGTTGAGTTGGGGTGTTCACACGTACCAGGCGCCGGAGGTTGCTCACACGGACGAGATGGTGGCGCAGGTGGAATATCACCTCCTGAAGAACGGACTGGCCAGTGAGGGCGAGCGCGTGGTGATCGTGGCGGGAATGCCACCCGGTATGGTGGGCACCACTAACTCGATCCGAATCCACAAGGTGGGCGAGACGCAGTAAGCTGAACTGCCGCTCCTGTGGTGGAATTGGCAGACACACCGCACTCAAAATGCGGCGCCGAAAGGTATGAGGGTTCGAGTCCCTCCAGGAGCACTGATATTGAGCCACGAATAGAAGAAGGAACACGTGAGCGCTGAAGTAAAGACCCGCAGAGTCGTTGTGGCAGAAGACGAGCCCCTCATCAGGCTTGACATCGTCGAGTCGCTGAAAGAAGCGGGCTATGACGTTGTTGGTGAGGCGGGAGATGGGGCTACTGCGGTCAAGCTGGTCGCCGAACTGGAGCCCGACGTCATCGTGATGGACGTGAAGATGCCCGAGATGGATGGCATCACCGCCGCGGAGAAGATCATGGA
Source organism: Ruaniaceae bacterium (assembly GCA_030450655.1). GTDB lineage: Bacteria > Actinomycetota > Actinomycetes > Actinomycetales > Actinomycetaceae > KH17. Next base: position 1,160 of record JAKDIE010000357.1, on the reverse strand, counting down.
GGATCGCGCCTGCGCCGTGGTCATGCTCACCGCGTTCTCGCAGACTGACCTGGTCGCACGCGCGCGCGACGCCGGGGCGATGGCCTATGTAGTCAAGCCGTTCACTCCGTCAGATCTGCTCCCGGCGCTCGAGATCGCAGTCTCGCGCTTCCAGGAGATCGTCTCGCTGGAGTCCGAGGTTGCGGACCTCTCCGAGCGCTTCGAGACCCGCAAGCGCGTGGACCGCGCGAAGGGCCTGCTCATGACCAAGATGGGGCTCGACGAGCCCGAGGCATTCCGTTGGATCCAGAAGACCTCGATGGACCGCCGCCTCACGATGCGCGAGGTTGCGGACGCCGTCATCGAGCAGGTAGGCGAGTAGCTACCGCGGCTGACGGATGGCGCAGGTGAGGCGGGACGTGGCGACCAGCCGATCCTGATCGTCCCGCACCTCAATCGCATAACAGGCAACCGAACGGCCCTCCGTCAGGGGTGTGGCCGTGGCCGTTACGAAGCCCTCGCTCACCGAGCGGTGATGCGTGATGTTCAGCTCGATGCCCACCGCCTGCGCGGGCGCCGCGTGAAAGTTCGCCGCCATCGATCCAACGGTCTCGGCGAGCGCAGCGGAGGCGCCCCCGTGCAGCAGTCCCATCGGCTGGGTGTTATGCGCGACGGGCATGCGGGCGACGACGCGGCCGTCGTCGGCCTGGAGGAAAACCATCCCCATTCGCTCCAAGAGAGTTCCGGGGGACATGGCGTTCGCTTCTCGCGTGTGGGTCATGCCCTCTAGGGTGTCAGGTGTGAGCACTACACCGCGACTTATGCTGATTGACGGACACTCGATGGCGTTCCGCGCGTTCTTTGCGTTGCCCGCGGATAACTTCGTGACGGCCAATGGCGTTCACACGAACGCCATCTACGGCTTCCTCTCGATGCTCGTGCGCCTCATCCAGGTTGAGGAGCCAACGCACCTCGCCGTGGCGTTCGACGAATCGGGCGGCACGTTCCGCACTGAGGAGTACTCGGACTACAAGGCCACGCGCGATGCCACGCCGGAGGCGTTCGCACCGCAGGTTCCACTCATCTGCGAGGCGCTCGACGCGATGGGCATCGCCTGGCTCTCGAAAGAGAACTACGAGGCGGATGACATCCTGGCGACCCTCGCGCGTGAGGGATATCAG
>JAKDIE010000356.1 GCA_030450655.1 Ruaniaceae bacterium | reverse complement strand
AGGGGACTCGGGGCTTTCGGGCGCGGGGGAGAGTGACCTGATGCGCGAGGCCGTTCGGGCAACTCATTGTCACCGTTGGCTCGCGGCCTAGGCTGACCCAGGGGTGGTGGCTGGTACCCGCCGTTGATCCAGATCGACCACGTGCTCGTGAGCCGGCAGATCGCGGAGGTGAGGGTGGCGGCCGTGGATGTGGGCAGGAGCGCGCACCTCGACCTCATCGCGTGGCTGCGGGTGTGGTGAGGGCATCCTCTCAGACCTATGGGCGACGCTGCGCCGGGCTGGGTCTACGTGACCTGGTTAATCTTCAGCCATGGCGAAACTCTGCATGAAGTAGCGAGAGTGAGTCCGCTTGATAGTCTCGAGTGAATCACTGACCAATGAGACGATCTCTACTTCTTCGCTACTACGTGCGCGTTCAAGTTCAAAGCGCTTCATGATTGCAGCCCGATGGCCGTCAGAACCCGTGAAGGAGTGCACCGTGCTTTCGCCGGTGCGTCGGTCGTACTCAATTACGAAGGCGGGCATGACGTGACTCTACTCCATGCGACCTAGGGTGCGGAGCCTCTGTTCAACCTTACTTAGCGCAAGGGTGTATCGGCGTTCGTGCTCGAGCAGCGCTGCTGGGGTTGCTTGCCCAGAGTCCTGGAATCTCTGCCGCAACTGCTCGAGCACTGCGCCAGTCTCGACTGATAGCCGTTGCATCCGATACACGAAGTCCCGGTCAATTTCGGTCCGAGGGAGCTCTCCGTATCGAATGCCTCTTCCAAGGACGTCTGCCGCTGCTTCGTAGGTGTTCGCCCAAGCGCCTTGCATGTGGGTTCTCACCTGCACCTCGACACGACCGTGGGGGAGCTCAAGCTTGATGTGTACGGCACGATAGCCCGACCGGGGAGATGTGCGTAGGTCCGCGATGGCACTGAGGGGGCATCCGAACGCGGAGCAAATCGCCATGGCGACTAGGTCCTGTTCGTTGAGAGACATCTCCGCCTCGAATCTTACTCCCGCAAGGTCGTGGACCTGCTGGAGTGGGAAGCGAGGATCCCGTCTGAGTTTCGCGCGCAGCGTGTCAATAGTCTTCGCACGCGCAGTGATGAGAGGTGGTGGGCGGTCGTGTACCAGCGATTCCCAATCGAGGTCTGCGATTGCCACGAGGGTAGCGGATGCGAGAGTGTCAAAGTACTGGAGCACATCCACGTAGTTGGGGCCTCCTCGGCCCGAATGCTCGTCCTCTGTTCCATTCTTGATTGCTCTTCCCAGAGTTCGCAACTGACTGGTGCTCCACGAAGGCGGAGGCAACTCGCTCAGTGGAGGCACTTCGAGGAGAGTCATGCTCAATCGTAACGATTTGGTCTGACGGCTCGTGCCGCATTTCCACAAGGCTGCGCGCGAGGGGGGTCCTGTGACTGCGGGTGTGCACACGGCGATCGGAGTGGGCACGACACCTGGAGCCTGACTCGGACTGAAGCGCCCCGGTTGTGGTGGTGGGTTTGATTCCACGATCGGTTGATGGTCACGTCTGTTGCGAGGAAGTATCCGCCGGAGTCGCGGGAACCGGCCGGGAGGCCGGAGCTGCTCAGGCTCTCGGACGGGAGCCCGCTGCCTGGGGGAGGGATCGCCGTCGGGCGTAGACAGCGTGCGCTTGTGACGGAACAATGTCTCCAAGCGTGTGGCTGGCCGCGCTTGCGGCGTGGGTTGGCCCTCGCCCCGCGCGGCAGGAGGCCCCGTCATGACCGGTACGGCTCTACACGGCGGGTGGGCGGCGCCCGAACCTCAGGCCGCTGGCGGGGTTCGATGGATGGAGTCCTCGCGGGCGTACGTGGTGCCTCTCGGGCCGGCCGGTGTGGGAGACCGACAGGAAGGCCACGAGCTGCGTATCGCGCTGGCGATGAAGGGCGGGGTCTCGCTGGCGGTGTGGATTGGCGGGGCGGTCACCGAGCTGGACCTGCTGCGACGGGCCATGCAGCCCGATGATGTTCATCCGGAGCAACCTCCGGCGGGGCTCAGCCGTGACGAGTGGGGCCGCGCTCTTGCGTATCGGGAGCGTGTGCTGGCGTTGGGTTATACGTCCGTCAAAATCGACGTGCTCGCCGGTGCGAGCGCGGGCGGATTGAATGCCGCGATCTACGGGTTCGCGCAGTCCGTGGGCCTGTCCCTCAACTGGATGCTCCGCGTGTGGGAGCGCAATGGCGACATCATGGAG
>JAKDIE010000355.1 GCA_030450655.1 Ruaniaceae bacterium | reverse complement strand
TGTCGAGCTGATCGGGTCTCATACGTCCATCGTAAGAGCCCGCGCGGGGACGCCCGTCTCGCGCGAGGATGCCGATCGCTCCACGGAGACTCGCCCTCGCCTAGGACGCCCGTCTCGCGCGGAAACCGGCAAGAAAGTACGTCTCGATGCTCTCAGAGGCCGATTATTCAGGGAATCACGATCTGGACGTACTTTTTTACCGATCGGGACGCCCGCCTCGCGCGGAAACGCCGATCGCTCCACGGAGACTCGCCCTCGCCTATGACGCCCGCCTCGCGCGGAAACCGGCAAATAAGTACGCCTAGATTGCGATTCTTCGAATTCCGGGCCGCCTGACGCATCGAGATGTACTTTTTTGCCGTCCGGGCCTGCTAACCCGCTACCAGCGCTCGCCCAGCCACTCCGCAATCATCGCCGAGACCGCGGGATCCACCACGTTCGCCGTGTCGTAATCCGTGTAATCGGGCACTGGCCCGGCGGGCATCAGGAAGTGGTTCAGCCCCTCGAAGAGGTGGAACGTCACGTCCGGATTCCCCGCCAGCACGGGGCGCCACGATTCGAAGTCAACTTCCGGCGAGATCTGGAAGTCGGAATCCCCGTGCAGCACGAGCAGCGGAATCTCGATCTCCGCAGCGCCCTCGGGCAGCCGCAACTCATTAAGGCTCACCACGTACGGCGCGGCCATGCTCCCCAGAATCGCCTGCTCGTCAGGATCCGTCAGCGCATTTGCCCGCGCGATCTCCGCTGCGAGCGTGGCGCGCTGCTGCTCGGCCTGCTCCTCGGTGAAGCTCCCCGAATCCACCGCGGCGGCGATCGCCGCGAGGTTCTGATCGTTGACCACGTCCCACAGCGAGCGCACCGTGGATGCCAGGATGATCCCGCCCGCGGCCTCGGGACTCTCAGCCAGAACCGCAGGCAGCACCATGCCCCCCAGCGAATGCCCCAACACCACGATCGGGCGCCCAGCCGTCTCGGGCCGTGACGAAAGCACCCTCACTGCCGCGACGGCGTCGTCGATCACCTCGTCCTGAATCGTGGTCGCCGCCGTGGCCAGCTCGGGCTTCGCGTGGAAACGCTTCTCGTACCGCAGCGTGGGCACCCCCTCCGCCGCGAGCTGGTACGCCAGATCGCGCAGGATCGCGTTGCCGGCCGTGCCGAACGTGCCGTCCATATCGTTCGGACCACTGCCCGAAACCAGGAGCACCACGGCGCCGCCACCATCCCCTTCGGGAAGCGTGAGGAGCCCCGGAAGTTCATACTGCCCGACGGCGACCTCCACCTCCATAGCGCTCTCCGGAAGCGTTGGGGGGTCCGGATGCTCGCTGGCCTCGGCCTCCGCGTAGGAGAACCAGATGCCCTCGATCGTGGTGCCCTCGCCGAACGTGAGATCCGCCGCCACGCTCATCTCGCTGAACTCCGAGGTCACCGTGACCACGATGTACCCCTGCTCCTCGCGCGATTCCACGCCGGCGGTGCCCTGGTACTCACCGGCCGGGCCGCCCACCTGCTCCCAGGCGTCCGTGAGGGCACTCTCGGAGAGCTGCGCGGCGAGTGTCCTCGAGAAGAGCGCCCGGAGGATCGTGGGATCGCCTCCGGCCAGCGCCTCCACGGCCTGCTGCGCCACCGCCTCACGATCGGCGTCCGCGAGAGGAGGGGCGGCGTCGTCGGCCGCACTCGTACAGCCCGCGAGCAGGAGGAGGGCGGAGAGAAGGGCGAGAAGGCGTCGGGTCATACAGCCATCGTATGCGGGCCTTTCCGCTCGAGCCGGACGCCCGGTTACAGTAGCCCCAGAGGAAGGGAGACTCGATGCCGGAACGGTTCGGCGAGCCAGAGCACGATTCCGAGTACCCCGAGTACTCAGGCGCTGAGGGCGACGGCACCGATCGCTTCGCGCGGCCGGGAAAGGAACCGCGCTCGCGCGGTTGGCGTATGAAGGACTCACGCGTCCGATCGCACACCCCGGAACCCAGCGCCACGCCGAGCCCACCGCTGACGTCCCCTTTCACCGCTCCGCAACCCGATCCCGCGCCGCGAGCGGAGGCCGAATCGCCCGCGAGCCCTTACGGCGCGCCACCTGAGAACCCCTTCGGAACGCCGCCCACCGATCGCACTGCCACGCGCACACAGAAGCAGAAGCGGAAGCCGCGGCCCGCTCGCGTGAACCCGGACCACGTCCCGGCGAACGGGTACCTGGCTGGCGCA
>JAKDIE010000354.1 GCA_030450655.1 Ruaniaceae bacterium | reverse complement strand
TCGAGGCTTTCCTGGATCGCGACTTCGACTTCCGAGTCCAGGGCGCTGGTGGCCTCGTCCAGCAGTAGGATCGGTGCGTTCTTGAGCATCACCCGGGCGATGGCAATGCGTTGGCGCTGGCCGCCCGAAAGCTGGCTCGGATACGCGTCACCGCGCTCGCCGATCCCCACGAGATCGAGGAGGGCTTGAGCGCGCTGCAGTGCCTCGGCCTTCGGCACGCCGACGACGCGGAGCGGATACGCGATGTTTTGCAGCGCCGTGCGGGAATCGAAGAGGTGCACGTGCTGGAAGACCATGCCGATGCGGCGGCGTGCTGTGCGGAGCGCCGTCTCGCCGAGTGCGGCGAGGTCCTGCCCCGCCAACTCGATCGCGCCGGAGGTGGGGCGTTCGAGGCCCGTGAGGCAGCGCACGAGGGTGGACTTGCCGGCGCCAGACTCCCCCACGATCCCGTGAATCGTGGCGCGTTCAATATGCAGCGAGACGCCATCCAGCGCCGTCACGGTGCCATACTCCTTGCGGAGGTCCCTGAGAGTTATCATCTCGACTCCATCGTTCCTAGCGTTAGCACCCTCACCTGTCGCCAGGGGGTTGCTGCAGCGTCGTCAAGCTAGGTCTCTCAGCTGCTCTTGATGTGATCTGACCTGAGCGTACCGGACGAGGGTGGGGCACGAGAAGTGCCGCCGGGCGAGAGTGAGCGAGAACACGACCGGGCGGGGTGCCCCGCCCTCGGTCCCACCACTTGCCCAGGGTGGTCAGAGTTTCGGGGGTGGGGGCGCCGTCGGGCCGCCGTCGGGCAGAAACCGCCGGAACTTCGACCACCCTCACGGCCACCACCTCCCCAGGGTGGTCAGAGTTCCGGGGATGCGGGGCGCCGTCGGGCAGGTTGGGCGGGAGTGAATCCAGGCAGGGTCAAGCCCGTCGCAGTGGCGTCGCCTCTGGTCGCCGACTCGCCGGCCCGCAGTGTTCACGGAATGGCGCTACTCACGCCGCCTGGGCGAGGCTCACTCCGCGCGTCGCGAATGCGTTCCGCAACTCCGCCCGGATTCGGACGAAGCCATTGGCAAGATCCCTGCGGTTCGCCTTGATCACGATCCATCCGGCGCTGGAGAACGCGCTATCGCGGACGTTGTCCCGATACTGACGGTCTGGATCAAGGTGCGGATCGCCGTCGTACTGGAGTGCAATCTTAAGATCCGGGTAGCCGAGATCGGCGCTCCATGAGTCCGGCTCCTGTGGGTCGAGCAGCACCTGGAGGTGTGGCTCGGGCAGTCCATGGGCGACGATCGCAAGCCTCATCCTCGTCTCCGGAACCGAATCTGCCCCCACCCGCACGAGCCGAAAGGCCCGAAGCGCCGGCGGCTTGCCGGGAGAGCGCGGATGAGCAAGGAGCATCTCGTGCAGGTCGCCGCGGGTTGCGAAGGGCTCGCTTCTGCCCTCATACCGCTTCCGCGGGACGCGGACGATCTGGTCGCCGAGTGCAACGAGGTCTTCATGCGAAAGTTCGCGTGCCATCTCAAGGAAGAGCCGCGCGGGCGTTGATGTGAGGGTGCCATCAATGACGGCGGTGTCGAGTTCGACGTGCTTGACCGAGCAACTCCGGATGCCAGCGACACGTAGAGCGCGACTACCTCGCTCTCGGGAGATCCACGGGATTTCCAAATCCACATATTGCGGCAAGGAAATCCCATGAATGAGCGCAGCCGTCTGGTGCGACACGAAGCTGCGAGGGATCTTAGCCACCACCGCCCTCGCTACCGAGGCCACATTCACCTCGAAACCGCTTCTGCTGTAGTACCCATAGAGTTCACGGCTGACGCGCGGCGACTCCAGTGCCGATTGGGCGAGGCCGCGCCCGAGAGCGTCCTTGCGAGAGAATACCGGAGGCAAACTCAGGCGATCGAGGTGGGAATCCTGTGACATACCGAAAGCTTGGTCGAACGGGCGAGTTGGCGCACCTCCCCCTGTTGATACAGCTTCGCTACGCAAACGGTGGCTGTGGATACACTTTCGCTAGCTCGTCACTGGGGCAGGGTGGTCAGAGATTCGGGGGTGCGGGCCGCCGTCAGGCCGCCGTCGGGCAGAAAACGCCGGAACTTCGACCACCCTCACACCCACACCCAGCACAGGGTGGTCAGAGTTTCGGGGGCTTGGGGCGCCGTCGGGCCGCCGTCGGGCAGAAAACGCCGGAACTTCGACCACCCTCACACCCACACCCA
>JAKDIE010000353.1 GCA_030450655.1 Ruaniaceae bacterium | reverse complement strand
CGCGGCGTGGGCGCGGTACCTCGAGGGCGTGGACGAGAAGGGCCAGCCGATTGAGCTCATCGAGAAGCGCCTGGCCGAGCTCCAGCCGCTGGCGATCGCACACCGCGCTGACCCGCGGGCCTTCTTCGAAGGCAACAGCGTGCTTGGGGAGCTCGCGCACAATGAGAGGCTGATCGAGGCGTTCACCACGGCGAGCCGAATCTTGCGCGAGAAGGGGGCATTGGGCGCGATCGAGGAACTGATCGAGTCCAGTTGAGCCCTGGCGTCACGCTCACCGTCCATTCCCCATGCGCGTGTGGGGCCCTAAGATTGCGACATGCAGGACACCATTGTTCGCCCGGCACAGCCGACTGACGCGCTCGCGATCCGTGATCTCGTTGATCCGTATGCGATACATCCGCGGCGCATCCTCATTCCTCGGGATCTCATCGGGTACTACGAGACGATTCCCGAGTTTGTTGTGGCGGAGCGTCGCATCGATGACGAGTGGAGGGTGGTCGGTTGCGGAGCGCTCCACGTGATGTGGTCGGATCTCGCGGAGGTGCGCACCCTCGCCGTCGCCGAGGATCAGAAGGGCAAGGGAGTGGGAGGGGCACTTCTGACCGTTCTTCTCGATCGCGCTCGCGATTACCACCTGGCCAAGGTGTTCTGCCTTACTTTCGAGGTAGCGTTCTTCACTCGCTTCGGCTTCAGCCCCGTTGCGGGGCCCGTTGTCCCTCCCGACGTGTTCGAGCAGATGCTGCGCTCGCACGATGCCGGCGTGGCAGAGTTTCTCGATCTCGCCCGAATGAAGCCAAACACTCTCGGCAACACCAGGATGCTATTGCACCTCTAGCGGTTCGCGATGCCGGAGTGCCCTCAGATCTGCTTCCCGGAGAGGATCCGATCGGCGATCCAGATCGCGGCGAGTCCTTGCAGGCCCAGTACAGTCCCGATCCCGCCGGCGACCACGCCTTCCACAAAGTTCATCTGCAGCGTGCCAACGAGGAGCGAAACGGCAAGCGCCGCGAGGAGTGCGAAGGCGCCCGGTTGGATGAGCCTGCGGATTCGCGTGGCGGTCCCCTCGGCGTCCTTGGCCTTCAGCAGGGCCCGCAGCACGATGACAGCCGCGACGAGCGTGACCACTTGGCCCACGAATGAGGCTCCGACGATGATCCACAGGCGGGGGGTCAACGGCCCGGAGACGGTCAACATGAGCTGCACGAGGCCAATCGCGATGGCCCCTCCGCCGGTCCCGGGGAGGGCGTGGCGGAGTCTCTGCTCGTCGGTCATGCCTCCAGGCTACCCGCCGAGACGGTACGCCCCGGACACCTCGGTCACGAGTCCATCGGACACGAGAGAATCGAGCGCGCGTGCCGCCTGGGCGTCGTCGTCCGAGACCGTGGCGAGAGTGATCAGCAGAGGGCGGGCGGCCCATTCTGCATCACGGAGGTACGCCATGATGCGGCCGCGAGCCTGACGGTCCGTGCCCGCGAACTTCTGGGGGCGCCGCGCCGGGGCGGGATCCTCACCGTCACCTCGCCAGGCGCAGGTGGCCCGGAGTGGGCACGCCGGGCAGAGTGGTGCCGGCCGGCAGTAGATCGCGCCGAGCTCCATGAGCGCCTCGCTCGCGAGAGCCTTCGGCTGGGGGAGGTTCTCCAGGAGGCGCGCGGCCTCCTCGGCGGGCGTCCCGGGGGGCGTGCCCGTGTAGCGGGCGAGGACCCGGCGCACGTTTGTGTCGACCACGGCGACTTCGTCCCCGAATGCGAAGGCGCGAATCGCTGCGGCCGTGTAGGAACCCACGCCGGGCAGGGCGAGAAGTGCGCGTTCGTCGTGGGGGACTGTGCCGCCGTGCTCATCGCGGATGATGGCTGCGGCGCGGTGCAGTGCGAGCGCTCGGCGCGGGTATCCGAGGGATTGCCAGGCGCGCAGGACGTCGGCGTCGCTTGCGTTCGCCAGGGCCGAGGGCGTGGGCCAGCGTTCCATCCACTCGAGCCAGCGCGGCACCACGCGGCCCATCGGTGTCTGCTGGCCCATGATTTCGCTCACGTAGATGCCCCACGGATCGCGATCGGCGCGCCACGGCAACGGCCGCGCGTTCGTCTCGAACCAGCGAAGGAGAGCGTGCACGGGTCCATTGTGTCCCTACCAACGCCTGAACTTCGACCACCCTGGACCACTCGCCTCCCCGAGGGTGGTCGAAGTTCCGGCGTTTTCCGCCCGACGGCACCCCGACGG